>NZ_JAPFHC010000017.1:0-116429 GCF_059803535.1 Pseudomonas sp. RP-B7 | reverse complement strand
CACGGATGGGTGGGGCGCGATCCGGGGTGGGAAGGGGGTGTTTATCAGTGCGGATGAGCAGGGTAAGGCGCAGGGGCGGCAACTCGATATGGCCGCAGCCATTGCGCAGTTGGAGGGCGCGTTATCCTTGGCTCGCTCCATGGCTCAAGCGGCCAGTAGTGCTCAGGTGAACCCCGGTGACATCGACAGCCAACGAGGCTTGCAAGCGCGTCTCAAAGGCCTGGCGCAGCCCTGTGTTTTGCTGCACGCCCCAGAGGGCATCGGCGTGCTCAGCCCCAAGGCGGTCTGCGTGGCTTCCGGTGCAGAAAGCGTAGGCATCATGGCGGCGCACAACACCGACATCAGCGCTGGGCATAACATCACCGCAGCGGCCGAGGGCGGTGTCAGCCTGTTCGCGCAACAGGCCGACCTGCAACTCAAGGCGGATCAAGGCAAAGTCGAATTACACGCACGGGGCAACAGCCTTCACGCGTTGGCGAAGACCGACATCAAGATCGAAAGCCTTGAAGGTCGTGTCGAGATCAGTGCCCCACAAGAGTTGGTCTTCAACTGCGCAGGTGCCTACATCCGCCTCAAGGGCGGTGATATAGAGCTCGGCGCTCCCGGCAATATCTACCTGAAGGCCGCCGCCGTAGAAAAACGCGGCAGCACTCGCCTCGATACCCCTGCATCGCCGTTGCCGACAGGGTATGCCGGTGGCTACACGTTGAAAGACGCCACCCAGGCGGTCATGCGCTTTAGCCGTTACCGGATTACCACCGCGCAGGGGGAGGTGTTCAGCGGGGTGACCGATAAAGACGGCAAGACCATGAGTGTTCATACGCTTTTGCCGGGGGCGTTGAGAGTTGAACTGCCAGAGTCCGAAAACTGGATCAGTTTTTTCCCTTCAAATGCACTGAAGTATGAAGGCATAAAGTGTACTGCGACGATGGGTGATGGAACGGTTCTACAAGGAGAATTTGATAGCGAAAACAAAGCGAGCTTTTACTCATTTGCAGCAAAAAACTGCATCAAATTTGAAGTGGAAAACCTGGACTTTCAGGCGGACCAGCAAAGCGGCGCAGAAAACCTGCTCAAAAAACTATCGGAGTAAATAACATGGACGTTTTTTACCGAGACTACTTAGCGCAGAAAGCACATCCAATTGATGACAACACACTCGAATCGGCACTCCAAAGCTTTGAAGGAGCGGCGCTAAGCTTTTCTTCGGGCTTCATCAATGATGCAAAACAGCGCGATAACTACAACCAAAACGTCAAAAGGATCAGAGCGGAAGTACTAACGCAAGTAGAGTCCGGAAACGTTTCGGTAAAAGAGGCTGCAGAATTTTGCTATGAAGCGCGAAACAAAATCATGGCGGAGACCAGAAAGCGTACATCGGTGCCAGGCCGTGCTATTGCGCAGAGCAGAAAAAGCATTGCTCCCACTCTAGAAAAGCTTCTGAATGAAAAGTCCACCAAGAAATTTGGAAAAATATTTACTGAGCTGAATTCTGAACAAAAGACCTCAATGTATTACGAGATTGTCGAGTCATCAGCCAGACCCGATGCAAGATTCAACACCCTTAACAAGGCGCTAAGGGTCTCAGGAAAGGTGCTGATTGTCGTCACTATCACTTACGCGACTTATGAGATCATCAACGCGGACAACAAGCCAAAAGAGGCTATCAAGCAGGGTATTACGATTGCCGGCGGAGCCGCCGGAACTTCGTTGGCGGGCCTGGCCGTATCCACCGTCTGCGGCCCGGGCGCACCGTTTTGCGCAATCGGTTTAATGCTGGCGGCTGGCGTAACATCTGGATGGGTTGCCTCGAAGCTGGCTGACTCCATGGACGATGAGATAGAAGAGTTTACCAAGTGGAAAATCAACTAGAGCAAAGAAAGCTATGGTCGGCGCTCTCTGATTTATTTGTAGACGCCAAAGTCGATTACAAGCAAATCGCAGAAGCACTAAAAGACTTCTCTATTGAAGAGATTGAATTCGCTTTATTTGAGAGAGTAGCTCCTGTTTGCATCGGCAACATGCTCGCCCCCATCCCTCCCATTTGGTGGTACTTCGACGAAGACCAATTAGCCTCAGACATTGAGGCCCTGATAAGAAAAAGGGCTCGACAGGGAGTCATCGGCAAATGCGCATGTGCGGTGCAGAGGTGCCTGATACGACGTATTGGCTCGAGTACATGGGCCGAACTAAAAGCAGAAATTGAGACAGCCAAAGCAGCCAAAGGAATGACTTGCAGGAGCCAATGAACGATAGCATTGAGCAATCACTCAAACCTTACTCCGACCCAATGTGGGAGGAGACAGTCAAATCGCAGCACCGTCCCTCCTACACTTCAATGGTGTCCGTTCAAGCCTTACTTCATGCTGGTGAACGCCAACTTCACCCCAATGGCAATCAACACCGCCCCCATCGTCCGATCAAACCAGTGCCCCATCCGCGCAAACCCTGCACGCACGCGCTGTTGGCTAAACAGCATGGCCACCAGGCAGAACCACACCGCCGTGGCCACTGCCAGGTACAAGCCATAACCCGCCTGGATCGCCAACGGCGTGTGCGGGTTGATCACTACGGTGAACAGTGACAGGAAGAACAACGTCGCCTTGGGGTTCAGGCCATTGGTCACGAAGCCGGCAGTGAACGCCCCGCGCGCGGTGCGTTCGCCGACTTCAGCGTGCAATTCACCCTCGGCCGCAGGCTTGGCCGGCTGTGCGCGCAGGGCCTTGAAGCCGATGTACAGCAGGTAGGCCGCCGCCGCCCACTTCAGGGCGTTGAACAACACGATGGACTGGGACACGATCAAGCCAATGCCGAGTAGCGAGTAGCCCACGTGCAGGAAAATCGCCGAGCCGACGCCCAGCGCAGTCCAGGTCCCGGCGCGGCGGCCGTGGGTAACACTTTCCCGTACCACCACGGCGAAATCCGGGCCGGGGCTGGCCACTGCCAACAAGTGAATCAGTGCCACGGTCAAAAACTCGGCGACGTACATGCTCACTCCAATTCAAGTAACTGATTATTTCATCTGATAGGCTCGGGAGATTACGCCTTCGAACCCTGTCGCAAAAGGTACAGTTGATGACGAACAATCGCCGCGCCGTCTTCCTCGATCATCCCTCACTGGATTTGGGAGACCTCGACCTCAGCGAGCTGCGAAACAGCTTCAGCGAACTGCAGCTGTTCGAGCAGACCACGCCGCAGAACGTGATCGAACGCCTGCAAGGCGCCCAAGTGGCGATCAGTAACAAGATTGCGCTCAACCCCGAAACCCTGGCCGCTTGCCCCGAGCTCAAGTTGATCCTGGTGTCGGCCACCGGCACCAACAACATCGACCTCGAAGCCGCCCGCGCCCATGGCATCACCGTGAGCAATTGCCAGGGCTACGGCACGCCGTCGGTGGCGCAGCACACGATCATGCTGTTGCTCAACCTGGCGACGCGCTTGAACGATTACCAGCGGGATGTCAGCGCCGGCAAATGGCAGCAAGCCAAGCAGTTCTGCCTGCTGGATCACCCGATTGTCGAGCTGGAAGGCAAAACCCTCGGCCTGCTTGGCCACGGTGAATTGGGCAGCGCCGTCGCGCGCCTGGCCGAAGCGTTTGGCATGCGCGTGCTGCTCGGCGCGATTCCCGGGCGCCCTGCCCGCGCCGACCGCGTGCCGCTGGACGAATTGCTGATGCAGGTCGACGCCCTGACCTTGCACTGCCCGCTGAACGAACACACCCGCGGCTTTATCGGCGCCCGCGAACTGGCACTGCTCAAGCCCGGCGCCTTTATCATCAACACTGCGCGTGGTGGCTTGATCAATGAACAGGCCCTGGCCGACGCGCTGCGCGATGGCCATCTGGGCGGCGCGGCGACCGATGTGCTGAGTGTAGAGCCGCCGGTCAACGGCAATCCGCTGCTGGCCGGCGACATCCCTCGACTGATCGTCACGCCCCACAATGCCTGGGGCAGTCGCGAAGCACGCCAGCGCATCGTCGGCCAACTGGCGGAAAACGCCCGGGGCTTTTTCAGCGGTGCCCCGCTGCGGGTTGTGAGTTGATAAACTGCGCCCCTTTTCAAGGAGCAGACCATGGATCCGCGCAGTGAAGTACTGCTTCGTCAGGCCGAACTTTTTCAAGGCAACGTGCTGCTCGTCGGCTTGCCTGCCGATGATCTGCTGGGCCGCCTGCCCAACGCCCACGGCTGGTGCTGGCACGCCGGCGACCAGGCGGCGCTCGATGCACGCTTCCCCGAGCGCAGCCAGTTCGGCGTGAATGTGCCCGAGCGGGCATTTGATGCGGCGGTGATCTTCCTGCCCAAATCCAAGGATCTCACCGACTATCTGCTCAATGCCGTGGCCGCTCGTCTGCCCGCTGCGGAGCTGTTCCTGGTGGGGGAAAAAAAAGCCGGCATCGAAAGCGCCGCCAAGCAGATGACCCCCTTTGGCAAACCACGCAAGCTGGATAACGCGCGGCACTGCCAGCTGTGGCAAGTCACCGTGACAAACGCACCGCAAGCGATCGAACTGGAAAGCCTGGCTCAGGTTTTCGAAGTGCCACTGGCTGAAGGGCCGCTGAAGGTCGTGAGTTTGCCGGGGGTATTCAGCCATGGTCGCCTGGATCGCGGTACGGAACTGCTGCTGGAGCATCTGGATAAACTGCCGAGCGGTCACCTCCTGGATTTCGGTTGTGGCGCGGGCGTGCTCGGTGCTGCGGTCAAGCGTCGCTACCCGCACAACGCGGTGACGATGCTTGATGTCGATGCGTTCGCCGCGGCCAGCAGTCGCTTGACCCTGGCTGCCAACGGTCTGGAAGCCGAGGTGCTGACGGGCGACGGAATCGACGCTGCGCCGATGGGTTTGAACACGATTCTGAGCAATCCGCCGTTCCATGTCGGTGTACACACCGATTACTTCGCCACGGAAAACCTGCTGCGAAAAGCGGCGAAACATCTGGCAAAAGGCGGCGAACTGCGCTTGGTCGCCAACAGTTTCCTGAAGTACCAACCACTGATCGAAGAGCATCTGGGCGTGTGCGCAATCAAGGCCGAAGGCAATGGCTTCCGCATCTATCGCGCCAAGCGCGGCTGACGGGCGTTTGAAAAAGAAGGCTTGCCGAATGGATTCTGCCTAGGCAGAATCCGCTCCGTCCTAGGGGAGTAGTCTCCCACGAGCGCCATGCTCGTCCGGCATACGTCAACATACTTGGTCAACAGGCCATGGCGTATGCGACCCAGGTGTCCGCACAGACGGACCAGGGTTTGACAAGACCTATGACACGCACACCTTACCCGGGGCGGGAAGGCTGTACGTGTCATAGCCGTGTCGACCCGCCCCTGGAAACCTACCTGATGCTGGATTCATTACTCGTTCCTACCGCAATCGTTGCCTTGGCCGAAATCGGCGACAAGACGCAACTGCTCGCGCTCATCCTTGCCGCACGCTTTCGCAAACCCTGGCCGATCATCGCCGGCATCGTCGCCGCGACCCTGGCCAACCATGCGGCCGCCGGTGCCGTGGGGGCGTGGTTTGGCAGCTTCTTCTCGGATGCGGTGCTGCACTGGATCCTCGCAGCGAGCTTTTGCGCCACCGCGCTGTGGACCTTGGTGCCGGACAAACTCGATGACGACGAAGCCAGCACCACCCGCAAGTTCGGGCCGTTCCTGACCACGCTGATCGCATTCTTCCTCGCCGAAATCGGTGACAAGACCCAGATCGCCACAGTGATGCTGGCGGCACAGTATCCCGAGTTGTGGCTGGTGATTATCGGCACGACGCTGGGCATGCTGATTGCCAACGTGCCGGTGGTTCTGGCGGGAAATTTTGCGGCGGAGAAGCTGCCGCTGACCTTGATTCGGCGATTGGCGGCTACGGCGTTTTTCGTACTGGCGGTGGTTGCGGTGTACAAGGCCATGCAGAGCAGCGGCTGGATCTAAGACTCCAACACCAATCCAATGAGGGAGGGCTTTTGGCTTTCTGCGCAAACTCGTTCAGTTCATAACCTGCAACGGCGCGCTGTGTGCGCCCTGGCCGAAGGGTCAGGGCAGGATTCTCCACGGCGCGTCTTTCGGCAATACACACAGGGGTAAGCCAGTGCGCGAGCCTTTGCGGAATTATCTGAAGGAACACTTCAGATCTGGATACCACAAACGTGTCATAACCCTTTCTACGCAATGAGAGGTACCGATGGACACGTCATATTCAGTTTCTTCGTCCAACGCCGTGCAACGAAAACAATCAAGCGAGGATAATAAAGAGCAAGCCGCCTATAACAATGCGAGCGACCCTGCCTATCAAGCGGCGAACGCTGCGCCTTACATGGCGAATGTGCCATTTACGTACAACAACAACTCTGAACCCTCCACATCGGAGCAGCGCTCGATCAGCGTTAGCTCGATTCCCCAAGGCGACGCGGGCGGTATGTCCCGTCACCCTGAGCAAAGGGGCGGCGGTGGTTCCAGCTATCAGCGCGGTCCCACGCCAGAACAAATCCGCTATGAGGCCCAAGGCCGTGAAGGACCGATTCAATACGGCAGCCCTCAATCATCGTCTGCGCCAACCAAGGTTGACCTGAATAACGGACTCAATGATGGGAATGTTCGAATTAAATACTCCGCAGGGCGCCCGAATGGCTCAAATACAACCCACGAAAGGCTGTCGATTGAAACCGGCCAGGGAAATGATGCGGTTTATGTTACCGAGGGGCGAAATGGCGGAGTTCTTGCACAGGTAAACGGGCGGTCTTACGAGATTCCTTTTGAGGCAAACAGGCGGAATCAACAGACCATTGATGTCAAGACTGGCGATGGGAACGATTCCGTCGTTATTGATAACAGACTCGCACATAACGTCAACATCGACCTTGGAAGGGGCGATGATAGCGCGTTCGCCGGATCTGGAAGGACCAAAATCTACGGAGGGCCTGGCCAGGACAATATCAATCTGGGAAGTGGCGAAGGCTACGCTGAAGGCGGTGATGGGGATGACTTCATCACTGGTGGCTCAGGACATGCAACGATTTACGGTGGACCTGGCAGTGATGAGATACGTGCGGGTGGAGGGCCAGATACGAAAATCAACTACGTGGACGGGGGAGACGGCAGGGACCTCATCTATGGCGGGAGGGGTCGTAACGTGTTGTTTGGAGGGAACGGAGATGACTACATCTACGCGGGTGACAGCAGCACTATTGTTCCAGGCAAAGGTAACGACTGGGTGCAGACACACTCCAGGAATGATCATGTCATTGGGGAAAGAGCAGACGATCTTAGTCACGTCCACCCATCGTCGTCCTTTGAGCACACAATACCCTCCCCTGATGCCGGCGCGCGCGGCATTAACGTCCAGGGTAGTCCTTCGTTCACTCAGCGCGTGAATGATGACCTGGAGTCCCTGAGAAGCACTCGGGCCGGGCAGGAAACCCTGAAAATCATAGATTCGCTTGATGCACCTGTGACCCTGAAAGAAGGCGTATCAGGTAGTTTCTATTATTACGACGACCCGGGCGGGCGTCGCATGACCCCCCCGGAGCAGGGTTTGGCGCGCACGCCTGGCGTAATAAAAAACGGTGTTGCAGGCACTCCGGCGCAAAACCCAGCGGTTGAGTATGACCGATCATTCATTGCTCCCGGGCACCAGCGGCCTCCACTGGTTATTCTTCAACATGAACTTTCCCATGCGGTCAACGGGGGGCGGGGCACGATTCTGCCGGGGTCATCGCTAGTCTGGAATGGCCGTGGTCTGGAATGGGAGGCGAATTATGAACGCCAGGCGGTAGGACTCCCCACATCGAGCTATTTTGACTTTGACCGCAATCCCCGGACGCCGCCTACCAACACCAATCCCTGGCCTTACAACGAAAACGCGCTCCTCAACGAGCTTGGGTTGCCGCTGCGGCAAAGATACGGAGACTAGCTCATCAAGGCACCATACAAATGGCCTGGCGCAAAAGACGATGGCGCTTTTTCAGAGCCCCCCAATAGCAGTGTGTCAGTACCTTCTTCATTAACTGACACCTTGCTAACGGGGTGCCCCCCACAACATTTGGGGGGCTATAGGAACTGGGAGATCAGGATTTCTTGGCCTGCTGATACAGCGGCATCACTTTTGGAATCGCCGCTTGCAACGAGGCGATTCGGCTGTCCGACGCCGGGTGAGTGCTCATGAACTCCGGTGGTGCACCTTCCGAAGCCTTGGCCATTTTGTTCCACAGCGTGATCGCCGCATTCGGGTTGTAACCGGCGCGAGCCGACAGCTCCAGGCCGATCAAGTCTGCCTCGTTTTCATTGGCTCGGCTGTTGGGCAAAGTCATGCCGTAGTTGGCCACGGTATCGGCCAATGCCAGGCTGTCCTGGCCCAGGCCGAACAACGCGCCCGCGCCCTGCTTCGCCATCTCGATGCCATACGCCTTGGACATGGCTTCGCGACCGTGCTCGCGCAAGGCGTGGGCGATTTCATGCCCCATCACCGCCGCCAGCTCGTCATCGGTCAACTTGAGGTTGTCGATCAAAGCGCTGTACACAAAGATCTTGCCGCCAGGCCCGCAGTTGGCGTTCATTTCGTCGCTCTTGATCAGGTTCACTTCCCACTTCCACTGCGCCGCATCGGGGCGGAAGGTCGGTGCCTGGGCGATCAAGCGGTTGGCGATGTCCTGCACGCGCTTGGCGTTGGTGCTGGTCTTGTCCAACTGGCCCTTGCTGCTGGCTTCACCCAAGGTCTGCTGGTAGGACTGGGCATACATCTGGTCGACTTCCTGACTCGACAGCATGCTGAACATGTATTGCTTGCGCTCAACCCCGACGGCGCCGCCGCTGGTGGTGTTGACCGACTGGCAACCGGCCAGCAATAGCGCCGCTGCCAGTACGTTTATTGCCAATGATTTCTTCATGAACACTCTCCCTGAAAACATGGCGCGTATCGTAGGCGGTCATTTGTATTGGCGCCAGATACAACAGACGTGTAGCCGGATAATTTCAGATACATCTCACATGCCGCTCAACCGGGCGTCAAACACTCCGGCCCGTTCAGCTTCGGATCATTGACCATATTGGCCAATACACGCTCACGCAACGCACCAGGCTCGCTGGCCAGCAACGCCTGAAGCGTGTGCAAGGGCGTCTCCGGATTGAGCCACGCCTCCTGCCCTGCCGCATCCAGAATCAACGGCCGCCGCTGGCTTTGCGCGGCCTGGGTGACCACTGCCGTGCTCAGCCACACTTGCTCCTGCACAGGGTACGCTTCCCAGATCGCCGCAAAAAACAGCGTAGAGCCCTCCCCCGGCGTCAGCCAGTACGGGCGCTTGCGTTGGGTTCCGCGCCATTCGTAGAACCCGTTGGCCGGTAGCAGGCAGCGGCGCTGGCGAAATGCCTCGCGAAACATCGGTTGTTCGGCAAGGGTCTCGGCGCGGGCGTGGGCGGGGGTACGCGAAAGGTCAGTCAGCCACGGCGGCGTCAACCCCCAACGGGCACGGGCCAGGGTGCGCTGGCCGGCGTCGGCGCGCTGGATCAGCACCGAGTCATTCGGAGAAATGTTCCACTGGGCCTGCTGATCGGCCGGAAAACCCGGCAAGGCAGCAAAGGAGGGATTCCAGCGAAACAGGGCATAACGTCCACACATGGGGCAACACGACTCTTGGGTAAACCGACCGACAGCCTAACAGACCAACACGTCGGGGAAGCTGTCGGGTTCATCGCCCGCCACGGGCTGTGCACCGATATAGGCGGTGATCAGCGCGCGGGCATTGGCGGCCTGGTCGTTATCCACTTCCAGGCCCAGCAGGCCGAAGATCGGCAGCTCGCCCGTGCCGCCGAGCAAATGCCGGCCAACCAGATGCGCCTCGATGCCCTCGCTGGCGAGCATCTGTTGCAACAACTCGCCTTCCATCAGGTTTTCCGGCTCGTAGATTCGCTGCATGGACCCACCTGTTATTCGTTTTCACCGCGCACGTTCAGCATCCATTCGCCGCCGTGCACCTGCAGGTCAAAAATGATCGGCCGGCAGCACACCGGGCAGTCTTCTATATATTCCTGATCGCCCCCGGACAGGTCCAGCAGCGCCGTGACCAGCTCCCCACAATAAGGACATTCGTACGACTCTTCTTCCATCGCGGCCTCCAAGGTGACTTGTGCGTATAATCGCCGGTCTATTTACAGGGTTATTTTCGGCCGGGACCATTACCCGGACCGTACCCTGGTATTTCCTCTACTTACCCTAGCCGTTTCTAACAAGAGAGCATGATGGGCCAATTCGATACCATCCGACCTTACAACGACAGCGAAGTCCCGGCAGTGCTGGACCGGCTGTTCAGTGACAAGGCCTTTCTGGACATCCTGACCCACTTCCGTTTCCCGCGCTTCGCCGGCGCCCTGGGCTGGCTGCTCAAGCCGATGATCGCCCGCAAGCTGCGCCGTGAATTTGCCGGCGTCACCACCGTGGCCACGCTACAAGACAAAGTCGAGTACTACGTCGACCATACCATCGACCGCGCGACCGACGGCGTGACCTACACCGGCGTCGAGCAGCTCAAGTCCGGCACCGCCTACCTGTTCCTCGCCAACCATCGCGACATCGTGATGGACCCGGCCTTCGTCAACTACGCCGTATACCACGCCGGCCTGCCGACGCCACGTATCGCCATCGGCGACAACCTGCTGCAAAAGCCGTTTGTCAGCGACCTGATGCGCCTGAACAAGAGCTTTATCGTGCACCGCTCGATCAGTGGGCGAAAGGAGAAGATGGCGGCGTTCAACCTGCTGTCGGCCTACATCAACCATTCGATCCGCAATGACGGCGAGTCGATCTGGATCGCCCAGGCCGAGGGTCGAGCCAAGGACGGGGATGATCGCACCGAGTCGGCGATCCTCAAGATGTTCCACGTCAGCCGCAAGGATGAGCCGTTTGCCGAGGTGATCCAGTCGCTGAACCTGACGCCGGTGTCCATCAGCTACGAATACGACCCGTGCGATTCAGCCAAGGCCCGCGAGCTGTACATCCGCGCCACCACCGGCACCTACAGCAAGGCACCGGGCGAAGATGACGTGAGCATTGCCCTGGGCATCACCGGCTACAAGGGCCGGGTGCACGTGAACTTCGCGCCGCCGATCACCGAGCGGTTCGAAGACACCAAGGTGCTGGCCATGGAAATGGACCGGCAGATTCTCGGCGGTTATCGGTTGTTCCCGGTGCACTACCTGGCGTACGCGCAGTGGAGCGAAGCTGATCCGCAGTTGCAGGTGCCGACGGCCGCCGAGGTATTCCCGGCCGATGAGCTGGCGAAGGCGAAGGCCGAGTGGGAGCGACGCTTGCACGAATGCCCGGCTGAACATCGGCCGTTCCTGGTGGTGCAGTACGCCACGCCGGTGCGCAACCAATACCGGGTCAAGGCTGGCATCCCGCTGTAGACGAAAATGTGGGAGCGGGCTTGTGTGGGAGCGGGCTTGCTCGCGAATGCGGAGTTTCAGTCACTAGATTTGTTACTGACCCACCGCATTCGCGAGCAAGCCCGCTCCCACATTTGTTTTGTAGTGTGTTTTAGAGGTGGGTGCTGAGCCAGGAAATAGCCAGCGCCAAGCCCAGGCAGGCGAACCCTATGCGGTAAGCCACTCGATGCGCCCGTTCGGTGCGTACATCCAGAAACAACATCGGCTGGTCGATAGCGCGATCTTCGCCTTGTGCGGTCAGGTCGGCCATGGCGCGTTGCTCGCGCAGGCGGGTAATGGCCAGCAGCGCCGAACCCGGGAGCGCCACCGCCAAAGCAACAACATTGATCAATAGAGCGGGCAGCGCCATCGCAAACCTCGGGAAAACAGTGCCTGGGTATCAGTTCGGATACCTATCCGGACGCAGTGGCATCTTGCGCCACTCATGTTTCATTCCCAGCATGGACGGCTAATGTAGCCAGTAATTTACAGCGTCACCTGAACGTCACCTTAACAAGCCACTCTGTTGCCCTTCGAACGTTCGGGAGCTTGTCATGCTGCACGCACACAACCAGGATCGGCTGTATCTGATCACCCAAAGTGATGAACAAGAGGCGCTGATCGGCGGCCTGGCATTCAACGTTCAGGATCGTCATTGGCTGGTGTATTGCGCCCTTGGCGGGCACCAGCACGCGGACTTGCCGGAAGCAGACTTGTTGACCGGCGTGAGCCTGTTGGACTTCTGTATCGACACCGCCGCGTGAAACTCAAGGCGTAAAAAAACCGGGCCCATCACTGGGCCCGGTTTTTTGGATCGGTTATTGCGAACTGAGCAACGAACCGATGCTTGGGTCCTTGAACAGGCGGGTCAAGGCATCGCTCAACACGTCGCTGACCAGCTTGGTGTTGGTTTCCTGGTTCGGCGACATACCGAAACGCTGGTTCAACGATGCGCCGTAGCGGCCGCTGTAGCGACGGGTGCCGGCGGTGACGTCGGACTTGAAGGTGGCGCCGATGGAGGCTTCGGTCACGTACAGGCCTTCCTTGGGCGACTGATATTTCAGCTCGGCCAGGGTGATGGTCAGTTGCGGGGCGCCCGGCGCGTTGGGGCTCGGCGTGAAGCCCAGCAGGCGCACGGCCGCTTCAGCCTGGGCTTGCAGCTTGGGCAGCACGTCCTGGCCGGTGACCGAAATCAGCGCAGTCTCCGGGTACAAGCCACCACGGGAACCCAGGGTTGGCGACGGACGGCCGTCCACCACACGCACCGACACCGGCTGGCCGTGGCCCACTGGCGCCAGCTGCGTGGTGAGCTTCGGTTGCGGGCTGAGTTGTTGCGGGCTGTTGGCGCAGCCAACCAGGGTCAAGCTGGTCACAGTGATCAAACCGAACAACAGGCGTTGCAACATGCGCTTCTCTCCAGAAATCAAGTACCGACAGGCCGGCAGTATAGCGGTGCGCCACTGCCCGGAACTAGCATCAGTTACAACCTGAGACCCGCAAGGGCGGCGGCGGTTCGCTGTCACCGATATGTCACAGCCGATACATCCGCTCGTCATCCCCCGCAGGCAAGCTTGGCCTCAATCTCAGGAGGTTGATCACCATGAATTTTCTCTGGTCATTGTTCGTGCGCAAGCCCGCCCTTCGCCAGTTTGCCCTGCTCGATGCACAAGGCCGCTGCCAGGCATTCAAGGAGTGCGACCAGCCGCCGGTGGGCAATGGCTGGGTGGAAATCGACGAGATCCGCCTGAGCTGGATGCACCGCCCGCTGCCAGCCCGGGCCCGCGTCAGCCCGCGTGCGGCGCAGTCGCCCCGGCACCAGCCGTTGGCCGCCTGACCGAACACCTAATAAAAGTCATAAAACACGCCCATTTCCTTGGCGTTCTTCGCTACAATCTCACCCCGATTATAAGGACGTCTCCTGATCGGGCCCCGCAACATCGTTAATGCCTCGGTATTAACCCCCCAATCGCCCACAGAGAGCCGCCCACACAGATCGAATAGAGCTGGCGTGCTTGCTGCTTTCGTTGCAAACCACCCCCTCTTTATATCGAATCTGCCAGAGCTGCCATTGCGCTCGGCCACTTGAGTTGTTTGCCCGTTTTTGCCGCCTGTCGGCAAGCAATCCGGGCCAAGGTGCCAGGCTGAGGCAGCCCTTTTTTGAGGTTCACGTCTTCAAAAGAGCGTGAAAAAAACGGGTTTTCACAACTTCACAAGAGTGTGGCGAGCAAATGAATAGTTTGGCGTGTGTACAAGCACCATCAGCGTCTTTAACAGCCCAACCACACAGGACCGAGCCCTCCTCAAAAACCGGAGCTTGAGCCTGTCCGCTACGGATTGGTTGCACGAATCACACGCTTTGACCATAAGTCGAATTGCCACAGGCGGCCATGAATGCGTTCATAGGCGGATTGGCCGGGCAGGAAGCGTGTGCTGAAGTTGCAAAGAATTGCGAAACGGACATGGCGATCCTGGCCATGAGTATCCTGGGGCAACACGTGAACCGCCCCGTCACTCCTGGCAGCCATGCCGTCAATTTGGTGCTGCAGATTTTGGAGACGCGTTAAATGGCGCATAACGAAGCAGTCGACGTAGTACTGGTAGGGGCCGGCATCATGAGTGCCACCCTGGCCGTACTGCTTAAAGAGCTCGACCCCGGCCTCAAGCTGGAAGTCGTTGAGCTGATGGATTCGGGTGCCGCGGAAAGTTCCAACCCGTGGAACAACGCCGGCACCGGTCACGCCGGGCTGTGTGAGCTGAACTACACGCCGCAGGCCGCCGATGGCTCCATCGACATCAAGAAAGCCGTGCACATCAACACCCAGTTCGAGGTGTCGAAGCAGTTCTGGGCGTACCTGACCCAAAAGGGCACCTTTGGCTCGTCCAAGTCCTTTATCAGCCCGGTGCCACACCTGAGCTTCGTACAGGGCGAAAAAGGCGTGGAGTTCCTCAAGAAGCGCTTTGATTCCCTCAGCCGCCATCACGCATTTTCGGACATGCACTACACCGAAGACCGCGCCGAGATGGCCGAGTGGATGCCGCTGATGATGCCGGGCCGCCCGCTCGACGAAAAAATCGCCGCCACCCGCGTACTCAACGGCACCGACGTCAACTTCGGCGCCCTGACCAACCAGCTGCTGGGTCACCTGACCAGCTCGCCGGATGCCCAGGTCAAGTACTGCAAGCGCGTCACCGGCCTCAAGCGCAATGGCGCTGGCTGGACCGTGAGCATCAAGGACGTCAACAGCGGCAACAGCCGTGAAGTCGACGCCAAGTTCGTCTTCCTCGGCGCCGGTGGCGCGGCCCTGCCGCTGCTGCAAGCCTCGGGGATCGAAGAAAGCAAAGGCTTTGGCGGTTTCCCGGTCAGCGGCCAGTGGCTGCGTTGCGACAACCCGGAAGTGGTCAAGCACCACCAGGCCAAGGTCTACAGCCAGGCTGCCGTGGGTTCGCCGCCGATGTCCGTGCCACACCTGGACACCCGTGTGGTCGATGGCAAGAAGTCCCTGCTGTTCGGGCCCTACGCCGGCTTCACCACCAAGTTCCTCAAGCACGGTTCGTTCCTCGACCTGCCACTGTCGATCCGCGCCGGCAACATCGGCCCGATGCTGGCCGTGGCCCGCGACAACATGGACCTGACCAAGTACCTGGTCAGCGAAGTGCGCCAGTCCATGGAACAGCGCCTGGAGTCCCTGCGTCGCTTCTACCCTGAAGCGAAAGCCGAAGACTGGCGCCTGGAAGTGGCCGGCCAACGGGTGCAGATCATCAAGAAAGACCCGAAGAAAGGCGGCGTGCTGCAATTCGGCACCGAGCTGGTCGCGGCCAAGGACGGCTCGCTGGCCGCACTGCTGGGCGCATCCCCGGGTGCTTCGGTGACCGTTTCGATCATGCTGGAACTGATCGAAAAATGCTTCCCCGGCAAAGCTGCCGGTGAATGGGCTGCCAAGCTTCAGGAAATATTCCCCGCGCGGGAAAAAGTCCTGGAGACCGATGCCGAGCTGTATCGCAAGATCAACACGCAGAACAACATCAGCCTGGAGCTGGTGGAGCCTGCCGCCGAGACCGAGAGCTACGCTTGAGGCCTTGAAGCCATAAAAAACGCCCCGCCCTCTGCATGAGGACGGGGCGTTTTTGTATGTCTCGGAAAATCAGCCGCGGGCTTTTTCGATCAGTTCGATGTACTCATCGGCGTTGCGCTGATCCTTGACCAGGTCGACAAAGGTCTGGCCATGTTCATCCTTGCCATCGAGGTCCAAGCCGGCTTCCTTGAAGAAACCCAGGAAACGCTCGAAGTCGTCGATGCGCAGGCCACGGTAAGCCTTGATCAGCTTGTGCAGGGACGGGGAAGTCGCGTCGACCGGCTCGAAGTCCAGGAACAACTTGATCTGATCATCACCGATCTCGTCACCAATCACCTGTTTCTTATCTTTACGCATTACCGACTCCAGCCTGCAGACATTTACACGGGACTGGAAGTCTACCTGCGAGACGCCGCCTTCGAAAGCGCTGGAGGTCCAATGTGGGAGCGGGCTTGCTCGCGAAAGCGGTATATCAGTTGAAGCATTTATCGACTGACCCACCGCTTTCGCGAGCAAGCCCGCTCCCACATTTGGATCCTCAATGTTCTGGCTATTTGGTACGAACGGCACCGGTGTGTAAGTCCGCCCAGATGTGGCCATTGGCGTAACTGAGGAATTGCACATACAAGGTGTCATTACGCAGCAGGTCGACGATCACGCGGTATTGGGCCACCGGATACGACAAGGTCAACGTCTTGCTCTTGTCGTCATACGCCGGTTTTTTCAGGCTTTTGCTTTCAGCGTCGAAATTGAGCACCACCTGATTGATGGTCGCGCCTTTGTTCAGGGACTTGCCCTTGAGGCGGATCATCAACGGCGAAGTCACCGGGATCGGTTGCTGAGTGGACTGACGCTGGTTACCCACCACCACCGCATACTCGGTGACTTGCAGCAACTGCTGCTGGTCGGGAGTTCCGGCACGCAGGCTCAGGTCATCCGGCGGCAGGAATTGGCTATGCATCGGTGCGGGGGCGGCAGCCAGGGGCAGGCTGAGGGTCAGCGCCAGGACGGCGCAGGTGCGAATCAACAGGCTCATGGAAAGCTCCAGACGCAGGGCCAGGCACTCTAGCATGCCGGCCCTGCACCTGATGAAGCGCGTTTACATGCCTTTGACGGCATAGATGCCATTGGCATTGCGCCAGTAGCCCTTGTAGTCCATGCCGTAACCGAAGATGTAGCGGTCAACGCATGGCAGGCCGACGAAATCGGCTTTCAGTTCTGGGCGGGCCTTGCGGTCGTGATCTTTGTCGATCAGCACGGCGGTATGCACTTTGCGCGCGCCTGCGTGTTTGCAGAAGTCGATGATCGCGCCCAGGGTGTGACCTTCGTCGAGGATGTCGTCGATGATCAGCACGTCACGGTCGATGAACGAGACTTCCGGCTTGGCTTTCCAGAACAGGTCGCCGCCGCTGGTTTCATTGCGATAACGGGTGGCGTGCAGGTAGGACGCTTCCAGCGGGAATTGCAGGTGGGTGAGCAATTTGCCGGCAAAGATCAGGCCGCCGTTCATCACACAGAAAACCACCGGGTTGGTGTCGGCCATTTCGCGGCTGATGTGCGCGCCGACCTTGGCGATCGCCTCTTCGACTTGCGCTTCGGTGTACAGGCAGTCAGCCTCGCGCATGATTTGACGGATATGCTCGAGATCAGCGGACATGGCGCTCTCCAAGGGGGTGCTGTGGCAAGAAAAGCGGGCGAAGGTACGCTTCTCGTGCGCTCCGATCAAGCGCTAATGGACTAACGTACTAGATGTCTATAGGACAACACCCTCGGATAGATTAATCTAGGCCGGTTTTTTTGCCCGCCGCCGGAGCCTTTCCCATGCCCACTCGCGAGATCCGCCACCCGCTGATCCGACACAAACTCGGCCTTATGCGCCGCGCCGACATTAGCACGAAGAATTTCCGTGAGCTTGCTCAGGAAGTCGGAGCGCTGCTCACTTACGAAGCCACCAAGGATTTGCCCCTGGAGAGCTACGAGATTCCTGGTTGGGCCGGTCCCGTCCAGGTCGAGAAAATCGCCGGTAAAAAAATCACCGTCGTCCCGATCCTGCGTGCCGGTATCGGCATGCTCGAAGGTGTGCTCAGCCTGATCCCGGGCGCCAAGGTCAGCGCCGTGGGCGTTGCCCGCAATGAAGAAACGCTGGAGGCGCACACCTACCTGGAAAAACTCGTCCCGGAAATCGACGAGCGCCTGGCAATGATCATCGACCCGATGCTCGCCACCGGCAGCTCCATGGTCGCCACCATCGACCTGCTGAAAAAAGCCGGCTGCAAAGACATCCGCGCCATGGTGCTGGTCGCCGCGCCGGAAGGTATCGCCGCGGTCGAGAAGGCCCACCCGGACGTGCAGATCTACACCGCGTCCATCGACGAGCGCCTGAACGAACACGGCTACATCATCCCGGGCCTGGGCGACGCCGGCGACAAGATCTTCGGCACCAAGCAGAAGGACGCGTGAGCATGCAGGATGAATTCAACGACCCGCTTTGGCGCCAGATCCTGTCTGGCGCACAAATGCTCTTCGTGGCATTTGGCGCGCTGGTGTTGATGCCGCTGATCACAGGTCTTGATCCAAACGTTGCACTGTTTACCGCAGGCCTGGGCACCTTGTTGTTCCAGGTGGTCACAGGGCGGCAGGTGCCGGTCTTCCTGGCGTCGAGCTTTGCATTTATCACGCCGATCATTCTCGCCAAGGGCCAGTTCGGCCTCGCAGCGACCATGGGCGGCGTGATGGCGGCCGGTTTCGTCTACACCTTCCTTGGCCTGGCCGTGAAGATCAAGGGCACCGGATTTATTGACCGTCTGCTGCCTCCAGTCGTGATCGGGCCGGTGATTATCTCCATCGGCCTGGCCATGGCACCGATTGCCGCGAACATGGCGATGGGTAAATCCGGCGATGGCGCCGAGTTGATCCACTACCAGACGGCGATGATGATCTCGATGCCGGCACTGCTGACCACGTTGATCGTGGCGGTGTTCGGCAAAGGCATCTTCCGCCTGGTGCCGATCATTTCCGGCGTGCTGGTGGGCTTTGCCATGTCGTTCTACTTTGGCGTGGTCGACACGGCGAAGATCGCCGCGGCCCCCTGGTTCGCCCTGCCCCACTTCACCGCACCGGAGTTCAACTGGCAGGCGATCCTGTTCATCGTCCCGGTGGCCCTGGCCCCGGCGATCGAGCATATCGGCGGCGTGATTGCGGTGGGCAGCGTGACCGGTCGCGACTACCTGAAGAAGCCCGGTCTGCATCGTACCCTGCTGGGTGACGGCATCGCCACCACCGCCGCCGGCCTGTTTGGCGGCCCGCCGAACACCACCTACGCCGAAGTGACTGGCGCGGTGATGCTGACCAAGAACTACAACCCGAAAATCATGACTTGGGCGGCGGTGTTTGCCATCAGCCTGGCGTTTATCGGCAAGTTCGGCGCACTGCTGCAAAGCATCCCGGTGCCGGTAATGGGCGGGATTCTGTGCCTGCTGTTCGGTTCGATTGCAGCGGTGGGGATGAACACGTTGATCCGCCACAAGATCGACCTGGGCGAAGCGCGCAACCTGGTGATCGTCTCGGTGACGTTGGTGTTCGGGATTGGCGGTGTGCTGGTCGGCACCGGCACCGGCCCGGACGATTTCGGCCTGAAGGGCATCGCCCTGTGTGCGGTGGTAGCGATTGGCTTGAACCTGCTGCTACCGGGCAATGATGGCTGGAAGAACAAGAAGCCGGATGAGCCATTGCTTTAACCATACGGTGTCGCTGATGACCTCATCGCGGGCAAGCCCGCTCCCACAGGGAACTGCATTCCAATGTGGGAGCGGGCTTGCCCGCGATGGGGCCCGTCAAGCCAACCGAGAATTAAAGCTCGCCTAGCCCATCGATCAATGCCTGGTTCTGCTCCGGCGTACCGATGCTGATCCGCAGGAACTGGGCAATCCGCTCCTGCTTGAAGTGCCGCACGATCACACCCTGCTCACGCAACTTGGCCGCTAGGCCGGCAGCGTCGTGCTTGGGGTGACGGGCAAAGATGAAGTTGGCCGCCGACGGCAATACTTCAAAGCCTTTACCTTCCAACTGCGCGACGACGGTGTTGCGGCTGTCGATCACCAACTGGCAGGTCTTCTCGAAGTACTCACGGTCTTCAAACGCCGCCGCTGCGCCGACAATCGCCAGGCGATCCAGGGGGTACGAGTTGAAGCTGTTCTTGACCCGCTCCAGCGCCTCGATCAGGTCCGGGTGGCCCACGGCCAGGCCCACGCGCAAACCGGCCAGTGAGCGCGATTTGGACAGGGTCTGGGTCACCAGCAGGTTCGGATAGCGATCCACCAGGCTGATGGCGCTTTCACCGCCGAAGTCGATGTAGGCCTCATCAACCACCACCACCGAATCCGGGCTGGCCTTGACGATCTGCTCCACCGCATCCAGCGCGAGCACGCAGCCCGTCGGCGCGTTCGGGTTGGGGAAGATGATCCCGCCGTTGGGCCTGGCGTAGTCCGCCACACGGATCTGGAACTGCTCGTCCAGCGGCACCGGTTCGAACGTGATGCCATACAGGCCGCAGTAAACCGGATAGAAGCTGTAGCTGATGTCCGGGAACAGCAGCGGCAAGTCGTGTTGGAACAGGCCGTGGAAGATGTGCGCGAGGACTTCATCGGAACCGTTTCCGAGAAATACCTTGCCGGCATCCACGCCGTAGTACTTGGCCACCGCCTGCTTGAGCAGGTCGCTGTTGGGGTCCGGGTACAGGCGCAGGTTATCGTTCAACTCGGCCTGCATTGCCGCCAACGCCTTGGGCGATGGCCCGTAGGGGTTTTCGTTGGTGTTGAGCTTGACCAGTTTGGTCAGCTTCGGTTGTTCACCCGGCACGTAAGGCACGAGGTCCTTGACGAAGGGGCTCCAGAATTTGCTCATGCCTCACTCTCCCTTGACGATGCGATATTCGGCGCTACGTGCGTGTGCGCTCAGCGATTCACCACGGGCCAGCACCGAGGCGGTCTTGCCCAGCTCGGACGCGCCTTGTGGCGAGCAGAAAATGATCGACGAACGCTTCTGGAAGTCATAAACCCCCAGCGGCGACGAAAAGCGTGCGGTGCCGGACGTCGGCAACACGTGGTTCGGGCCTGCGCAGTAGTCGCCCAGGGCTTCGCTGGTGTGGCGGCCCATGAAGATCGCACCGGCGTGGCGAATCGATGGCAGCCAGGCCTGTGGGTCGGCCACAGACAGCTCCAGGTGCTCCGGCGCGATACGGTTGGCCACTTCGATGGCCTGCTCCATGTCGCGTACCAGGATCAATGCACCACGGCCATTGATCGACTTCTCGATGATCTCGGCGCGGTCCATGGTCGGTAGCAGCTTGTCGATGCTGGCGGCAACCTTGTCGAGGAACTCGGCATCCGGGCTGACCAGGATCGCCTGGGCGTCTTCGTCGTGCTCGGCCTGGGAGAACAGGTCCATGGCGATCCAGTCCGGGTCGGTCTGGCCGTCACACACCACGAGGATTTCCGACGGGCCTGCAATCATATCGATGCCGACCTGGCCAAACACGTGGCGCTTGGCAGTGGCAACGTAGATGTTGCCGGGGCCGACCACCTTGTCGACTTTCGGCACGCTTTCGGTGCCATAGGCCAGGGCCGCAACAGCCTGGGCGCCACCGATGGTGAACACGCGGTCGACACCGGCGATGCACGCGGCGGCCAGTACCAGTTCGTTGATTTCGCCGCGCGGGGTCGGTACGACCATGACCACTTCGGTCACGCCGGCAACCTTGGCCGGAATCGCATTCATCAACACCGACGACGGGTACGACGCCTTGCCGCCCGGCACGTACAGGCCGGCACGGTCCAGCGGCGTGACCTTCTGGCCCAGCACGGTGCCGTCGGCCTCGGTGTAGCTCCACGAATCCTGCTTCTGCTTTTCGTGGTAGCTGCGCACCCGCGTCGCCGCCACTTCCAGCGCTTCACGCTGCGCGGCGGTGATGCGCGTCAGGGCCAGCTCCAGGCGTTCGCGGGGCAGGATCAGGTCGGACATCGACGCCACATCGAGGCCGTCGAACTGGCGGGTGAAATCCACCAGCGCCGCGTCACCGCGCTCGCGCACGGCCTTGATGATGTCGAGTACTCGCCCGTTGACCGACTCGTCGGACACACTTTCCCAGCTCAGCAGATGATCCAGATGATGGGCGAAATCCGGGTCGGCAGCGTTGAGTCGGGCAATTGCAGTGGACGTGGTCATAGCGAGGGCCTCAATAGAATTGGCAAAAACTCAGGCGCCCTAAACTAGCAGTCGTTTCCGCTTGGGCACCTGAGAATTCTGGCTATGAGGCGGATAGACGGGCGCAGCCTTTCAGCTACGCGGGTAGGTCAACCGCGGTGTCGCGACTCCACTGCCTTGCGCAGGGTGTCGATCAACGCCTGGATACGGGCGTGCTGCATCTTCATCGATGCTTTGTTGACGATCAGGCGAGAGCTGATGTCGGCAATGAATTCTTGTGGTTCAAGACCGTTGGCACGCAGGGTATTACCGGTGTCGACCACATCGATGATCTTGTCGGCCAGGCCAATCAGCGGAGCCAGCTCCATGGAGCCGTAGAGCTTGATGATGTCGACCTGACGGCCTTGCTCGGCGTAGTAGCGCTTGGCGACGTTGACGAACTTGGTCGCCACACGCAGACGGCCTTTGGGCTCGACGTCACCGACACGGCCGGCGGTCATCAGCTTGCACAGGGCGATGCGCAGGTCCAGGGGCTCGTACAGGCCCTGGCCGCCGTATTCCATCAGCACGTCCTTACCGGCGACGCCCAGGTCGGCCGCGCCATGTTCAACGTAGGTCGGCACGTCGGTAGCCCGCACGATCAACAGGCGAACGTCGTCCTGGGTCGTGGGGATGATCAGCTTGCGGCTCTTGTCCGGATTCTCGGTCGGCACGATGCCCGCTTCAGCCAGAAGCGGCAAAGTGTCGTCAAGGATGCGGCCCTTGGACAGTGCGATGGTCAACATGGGAAACGTCAGTCCTTCATCAGGCTATTGCGGTCCGGTCGCAAACGGCGCCGGACACAGATCGAGGCCATGACAGCCTCGACTTGAAACAAATTCACAGCAAGCTTCTGTAGTGAGCGGGCCTGCCCCGCGCGGGGTTGCGAAGCAGCCCTAAAAATCTTGGGAGCGCTGCGCACTCCAGCGCGGGGCAAGCCCACTCACTACACTAGCGTTTGGGACTAGCCCGGTACGCGGCGGATTTTCGCGCCGAGCATCTGCAGTTTTTCTTCGATGCACTCGTAGCCACGGTCGATGTGGTAGATGCGGTCGATCAGGGTGTCGCCGTCGGCGCACAGTGCCGAAATCACCAGGCTAGCCGACGCACGCAGGTCGGTGGCCATCACTGGCGCGCCCTTGAGCTTGTCGATACCGGTGACGATGGCGGTGTTGCCTTCAACCTGGATCTTCGCGCCCATGCGGTGCAGTTCGTACACGTGCATGAAGCGGTTTTCGAAGATGGTCTCGATCACGGCACCGGTACCTTCGGCAATCGCGTTCAGGGAAATGAACTGAGCCTGCATGTCGGTCGGGAACGCCGGGTACGGAGCGGTACGCACGTTGACGGCTTTAGGCCGCTTGCCGTGCATGTTCAGCTCGATCCAGTCTTCGCCGGTGGTGATGTCCGCACCCGCTTCGCGCAGTTTTTCGAGGACCGCTTCCAGGATGGTCGGATCGGTGTCCTTGACCTTGACGCGGCCGCCAGTGACGGCAGCGGCAACCAGGTAGGTGCCGGTTTCGATACGGTCGGGCATGACCTTGTAGGTCGCCGTGTGCAGGCGCGCCACACCGTCAATGGTGATGGTGTCGGTGCCAGCACCGGAAACCTTGGCGCCCATGGCGTTCAGGAAGTTGGCCAGGTCGACCACTTCCGGCTCGCGCGCAGCGTTCTGCAGGACGCTGCGGCCGTTGGCCAGGGCAGCGGCCATCATGATGTTCTCGGTACCGGTCACGCTGACGGTATCAAAGAAGAAGCTGGCGCCACGCAGACCGCCTTCCGGCGCCTTGGCCTTGATGTAGCCACCTTCGACGTCGATGGTTGCGCCCATGGCTTCAAGGCCACGGATGTGCAGGTCCACCGGACGCGAGCCGATGGCGCAACCGCCAGGCAGGGCCACTTCGGCCTCGCCGAAACGGGCAACCATCGGGCCCAGCACCAGGATCGATGCACGCATGGTTTTCACCAATTCGTACGGGGCGATCAGGGTCTTGATGGTGCGCGGGTCAATTTCGACCGACAGCTTTTCGTCGATCACAGGCTCGATACCCATGCGACCGAACAGCTCGATCATGGTGGTGATGTCGTGCAAGTGCGGCAGGTTGGCCACGGTGACCGGGCCATCACACAGCAGGGTCGCTGCCAGGATCGGCAAGGCGGAGTTTTTTGCACCGGAGATGCGAATCTCGCCATCAAGGCGGGCACCGCCGGTAATAATCAATTTATCCATAAGAATCTCGACGCCTTGGGGGCTCAGGTGCGCTCGGCCCAGGCCGCGCGGCTGAAAAATTTCATAGTGACCGCATGGATGCTGCCATCGGTGATCCACGGGTTCAAATGGGCATAGATCTGCTGCTGACGCTTGACCGGGCTCAGTGCCGCCAGTTCATCGCTAATCACGTTCAGCTGGAAGTTGCAGCCTTCGCCTTCAACTTCTACGGTCGTTTCCGGCAGCTTTCCTTCAAGAAAGCTCTTAACTTCTAGGGCCTGCATGCTCAACCTCTATCGGCGCCCAGTGCGCACGGGTCGCACATCATACAAAAAAGCCCCGCGCCTGCGAACCCCGCATAGCAGGACTCTGACGGGGGGCTTCTCTAATAGTGTGTATTAAGGATGTGCCAACAGCTCGGTCAAACCCGAAACCTCGGCAATTTCGCGCATGTCTTCAGGCATGGCGCGGATGCTGACCGTTTTGTTGGCTGCCTCGGCATCGCGCATGAAGCACAGCAGCAAGGACAAACCCACGCTGCTGGACTTGGTCACCTGCGAGCAATCCACCACCAACGCAGACGCGCTGCTGCTGTTGATCAGTGCCTGGCCCTGCTTGCGCAGGCCCGGCCCGGAGCGATAGTCCAGTACGCCGCTGATGAACAACTCGCCGGCATCGCCGAGACGAACGGCCGATTCGGTCATTGCGCAGGCTTCCCGGCAGCTTGCTTGTCGGTTTCTTCCTTGGCCTTGGCGACTTCACCGGCCCAACCATTGATGGTTTTGTCCAGGTCGTTGCCATTGCGCTGCATGGCATCGGCGAACTGATCACGGAACAGCTTGCCGATGTTGATGCCGTTGATGATCACATTGCGCAGTTTCCACTCGCCGTTGATCTTCTCCAGGGTGTACTGCACCGGGTAGACGGCACCGTTGGAACCCTTGACGGTCATGCCAACGCTGGTGCGGTCACCGGACTCATCCTTGGCGGGATCGACGGTAATGCCCTGGTTGTTGTACTCCAGCAACGCGTTGCCATAGAACTGGAACAGGCCTTTCTTGAAGTTCTCCTGAAACGTCTGCATCTGCGCCGGGGTAGCCTTGCGCGAATACTTGACCGTCATGATGCTGCGGGAAATGCCTTCGGCATCGACCACCGGGCCGACAATGGTGTTCAGCGCGTCATAGAACCTGGTCGGGTCTTGCTTGTACTGCTCTTTGTTCGCCTTCAGGTCGGCCAACATCTTGTTGGTCGTGTCTTGCACCAGTTCGTGGGCAGAACCTGCCGCGTTGGCCATCAACGGCAACGCTGCAAGCAGCACCAGCAGGCCACGTCGCAAGGTAGAGATCATGAACAGATTCCTCATTTGGCGTCTTTATTGACCGTATTGAGCAGGAATTTACCGATCAGGTCCTCAAGTACCAGCGACGACTGCGTGTCGTGGATGGTCGAGCCATCCTTGAGCAGGGCTGTTTCCCCACCCACGCTGATACCGATGTACTTCTCGCCCAGCAGACCCGCAGTGAGGATAGATGCAGTGGAGTCGGTCGGCAGATTATCTACCTTCTTGTCCAACTGCATCGTCACTCGACCGGTGAAGCTGTCGCGATCCAGATCGATTGCCGTGACCTTGCCGATGGTTACACCGGCCATGGTCACTTTAGCTCTGACAGTCAAACCGGCGATATTGTCGAAGTACGCGTAAAGTTTATAAGTATCGGCGGTGGGGCTGGCCGACAGGCCGCTGACTCGCAGCGCCAGCAACAGTAAAGCCAGGATGCCAGCCAGCAAGAAAAGGCCGACACCGATTTCCACAGTGCGGTTTTGCATCAGAAATCTCCAAACATCAAGGCGGTCAAAATGAAGTCAAGGCCCAGTACCGCCAGCGAGGCGTACACAACGGTCTTGGTGGTGGCACGACTGATCCCTTCTGAAGTGGGCTCACAGTCGTAGCCTTGGAATACGGCGATCCAGGTCACTACAAAGGCGAAGACGATGCTCTTTATGATGCCGTTGAGCACGTCACCGCTGAAGGTCACGCTGTTTTGCATGTTGGCCCAGTAGGAGCCGTCGTAGACCCCCAGCCAGTCCACCGCCACCCACGAACCGCCCCAGATACCCACCACGCTGAAGATCATCGCCAGCAGTGGCAGGGAAATGAAGCCGGCCCACAGACGCGGGGCAACAATGTACTTGAGCGGGTCCACGCCGATCATTTCCAGGCTGGACAACTGCTCGGTGGACTTCATGTTGCCAATCTCGGCAGTCAGCGCAGAACCTGCGCGCCCGGCGAACAACAACGCAGTGACCACCGGCCCCAGTTCACGCAACAGTGTCAGGGCAACCATCTGCCCTACGGCCTGCTCCGAACCGTAGCTGGAGAGAATATTGAAGCCTTGCAGCGCCAGTACCATTCCGATGAACACGCCGGAGACCACGATGATCACCAGCGACATCACGCCCACCGCATGCAACTGCTTGATCAACAGACCAAAACCGCCGCCAATGCCGCCGCGCCCCAACAGGGCATGGAACAGGAAAATCGTCGAACGGCCGAGCACTTCGATGATGTCGATGCCCGAGCGACCGAAAAGGCGAACCTTCTCGATAAGTGAAGTCTTGCGCATCAACGCTTCCCCAGAAGATCAGAGCGGTAGTCCGCTGCCGGAAAATGAAATGGCACCGGGCCGTCGGGATCGCCGGTCATGAATTGGCGAATGCGCGGGTTGTCGGCGTTCATCAACTCTTCAGGCGTACCCTGCCCCAACACTTGGCCATCGCCGACGACATAGAGGTAATCGGCGATGCTCGCGGTTTCTGCAAGGTCATGGGAAACCACGATGCTGGTAATGCCCAGCGCGTCGTTGAGCAGGCGGATCAACCGCACCAGCACGCCCATGGCGATAGGGTCCTGGCCGACAAAAGGTTCGTCGTACATGAGGATCTGCGGATCGAGGGCGATAGCCCGCGCCAGGGCGACACGACGTTTCATGCCACCCGACAGCTCGTCGGGCATCAGGTCGATGGCACCGCGCAGCCCTACGGCCTGCAGTTTCAGCAACACGATGTCGCGAATCATCTCGTCGGACAGTTGGGTATGGACCCGCAGCGGGAAGGCGACGTTCTCGAAAACGTCAAGATCGGTAAACAGTGCGCCGCTCTGGAACAACACGCCCATGTGCTTGCGCGCGTCGAACAGGTCGCTGCGCGACAACGTCGGCAGGTTCTGGCCGTTGACCCACACTTCGCCGGCAGTCGGGCGCAATTGCATGCCCATCAGGCGCAACAGGGTGGTCTTGCCGCAACCGGAAGGCCCCATGATGCCCGTGACCTTGCCGCGTGGAATGCGAATATCGACGTTATTGAAGATGCTGCGCGTCCCGCGCTTGAAGGTAAGACCCTTCAGCTCGACCGCGTAGGCGTTATCGGCACTCATCTAAACTCCTTGGGATGCAGCCTTTCACTCAGACACCATGTTTGCGCCAAACGTTTGCAACGCTCGTGCAATAGTTAGCCACATGGGCTGGGCGGACCGAACTGGCGGCGAACTATATCACTGCTGGTACAACGCGCCCAAGGCCGGAACTGTGCTTGTTCAGACTGAAGACAGGGAAAAACCGTTGCTTAAGATGAATCTCACGCGCATCACGAACAAACCCTGACGAACTTGCGTGAGGGAATTGCTCATTACCGCTATAATCGCCGACTTTTCGTCAGGCTATACGATTTCAGACATGAGCCAATCCAGCGACCTTATTCAATCCGCACAACGCACCATCCGCCTCGAGCTTGAAGCCGTAGAAGGCTTGTTGGCGCATATCGACGCAGATTTCGTACGCGCATGCGAGATGATTCTGGCCAGCAAGGGCCGCGTTGTTGTCGTCGGCATGGGCAAATCCGGCCACGTCGGCAACAAGATTGCCGCCACTCTGGCCAGCACTGGGACCACCGCATTTTTTGTGCACCCGGCCGAAGCCAGCCACGGCGACATGGGCATGATCACCAAGGATGACATCATCCTGGCACTGTCCAACTCCGGCACCACCAACGAAATCGTGACGCTGCTGCCGCTGATCAAGCGTCTGGGCATCAAGATGATCAGCATCACCGGCAACCCCGAATCGACGTTGGCCAAGGCCGCCGAAGTGAACCTCAACGTGCATGTGGCCCATGAGGCCTGCCCGCTGAACCTGGCACCGACCTCCTCCACGACCGCCGCCCTGGTCATGGGTGATGCGCTGGCCGTGGCGTTGCTGGAAGCGCGCGGGTTTACCGCCGAAGACTTCGCGTTCTCCCACCCAGGGGGCGCCCTGGGCCGTCGCCTGCTGTTGAAAGTGGAAAACGTCATGCACTCGGGCGATGAATTGCCCCACGTCCAGCGCGGCACGCTGCTGAAGGACGCGCTGATGGAAATGACCCGCAAGGGCCTGGGCATGACGGTGATCCTGGAAGCCGACGGCAAACTGGCCGGGGTATTCACCGACGGCGACTTGCGTCGCACCCTGGACCGCACCATCGACATCCATACCGCGACCATAGATGCTGTGATGACGCCCCACGGCAAGACCGCTCGCCCCGAGATGCTGGCAGCTGAAGCCTTGAAAATCATGGAAGACCACAAGATCGGCGCGCTGGTGGTGGTCGATCATCAAGACCACCCGATTGGCGCCCTGAACATGCACGACTTGCTGCGTGCGGGAGTGATGTAAATGACAGGCGACCTGTTGCAACGCGGCAAGAACATCAAACTGGCGATTTTCGACGTAGACGGCGTGCTGACCGATGGCCGCCTCTATTTCCTCGAAGACGGCAGCGAATTCAAGACCTTCAACACCCTCGACGGCCAAGGCATCAAGATGCTGATGGCAGCGGGCGTGCAAACGGCGATCATCAGCGGCAGAAAAACCCCGGTTGTGGAACGCCGCGCACAAAACCTGGGGATTCCTCACCTGTATCAGGGCCGCGAGGATAAACTGGTGGTCTTGGACGAGCTTCTTGGCCAACTCAACCTAAGCTATGAGCAGGTCGCCTATTTGGGCGATGACCTGCCTGACTTGCCGGTGATCCGTCGAGTCGGCCTGGGCATGGCCGTCGCCAATGCGGCAGCCTTTGTTCGCGAACACGCCCATGGCATCACCACCGCCCGCGGCGGCGAAGGTGC
The DNA here is from genome assembly GCF_059803535.1 of Pseudomonas sp. RP-B7. NCBI lineage: Bacteria > Pseudomonadati > Pseudomonadota > Gammaproteobacteria > Pseudomonadales > Pseudomonadaceae > Pseudomonas > Pseudomonas sp. RP-B7. The sequence continues at coordinate 87,350 of NZ_JAPFHC010000017.1, read as the reverse complement.
CGCCCGCGAGTTCTGCGAGCTGATCCTGCGCGCCCAAGGCAGCCTTGAAGCGGCCCACGCCGCCTACCTATAGAGCGTTTTATGCTGAGCAAAAAGATTCGCAACTTCCTGTTATTCGGGGTCATCGCCGCGCTCTTCCTGGCGGTGGGCTACTGGAATATCAGCCCGGAGCGCTTTCTCGACCAGCCTGTTGCGCAGGTTGACGAAGGGGCTATCGACTATTACGCCACCAATGCCTACAGCATCCAGTTCCTGCCCGACGGCAAGGTGCAGTATGAGATGACGTCGGACAAGGTCGAGCACTTGAAGGCCACTGAAGTCACCCTGCTGACCAACCCGGACATGAACATCTACCGTGGCACCGAGTTTCCGTGGCATGTCACCAGCAAGCGTGGCGAGGTCAACCCGGACGGCACCGAAGTGGAACTGATCGACTCGGTGCGCGTCGCGCGTACCGACGATAAAAACCGTGACACCGTGATTACCAGCAGTCGTATGACCGTATTCCCGCAGAAGCAATATGCGCAGACCGAGCAAGACGTTAGAATCGACGGCGCTGGCGGGGTATCGACTGGCAAGGGAATGAAAGCGTATTTGAAAGAAAGCAGGATACACCTGCTATCGAACGTAAGAGGACAGTATGAGGCTCGTTAAAACTCTCCCTATTTTGCTCAGTCTGGGCGCAGCACTGGGAAGCGTGAGCGCCTGGGCTCTGCCGAACGATAGCCAGCAACCGATCCACATTTCGGCTGACGATGCGCAACTGGACGACAAGCAAGGCGTCGCCACCTACACCGGCGGCGTGATCATCACCCAGGGCTCGATGAAGATCACCGGCAACACGGTGACCTTGACGCGTACCGCCAATGGCGACATTGACGTGGTGACTTCGGTGGGCAACCTGGCTTACTTCGAGCAGAAGCAGTCGCCGACCGACAGCGGCCCGATGAAGGGCTACGGCAAGACCATCCAGTATCACGCCCAGCAGAACCGTATTGTCCTGATCGACCAGGCCAAGGTCCTCAGCCCGGACGGCAACTCCACGGAAGGTGAGAAAATCACCTATGACACCGTGAAACAGATCGCCAACGCCGGCCGCGCCAATGGTGCCAAGGTGACTGCGCCACGTCCGCGAATCGACATGGTTATCCAGCCGAAGAAGAAGGCCGAGTAATGGCAACCCTGAAAGCCCAGCATCTGGCCAAGGCCTATAAAAGCCGCCAGGTCGTGCGCGACGTCAGCCTGTCGATCGACAGCGGCCAGATCGTCGGCCTGCTCGGCCCCAACGGCGCCGGCAAGACCACCTGCTTCTACATGATCGTCGGCCTGGTCCAGGCGGATCAGGGTCGCGTCCTGATCGACGACCTGGATGTCAGCCACCAGCCAATGCACGGTCGTGCACGGGCCGGTATCGGCTATCTTCCGCAAGAAGCGTCGATCTTCCGCAAACTGTCGGTGGCCGACAACATCATGGCGATCCTCGAGACCCGCAAGGAACTCGACCGTGATGGCCGTCGCAAGGAGCTGGAAAGCCTGCTGCAGGAATTCCACATCAACCACATTCGCGACAACCTCGGCATGAGCCTGTCCGGCGGCGAGCGTCGTCGCGTGGAAATCGCCCGCGCCCTGGCCACTGCGCCGAAATTCATCCTGCTGGACGAACCGTTTGCCGGCGTCGACCCGATCTCGGTCGGCGACATCAAACAAATCATCCACCACCTGAAAGCCAAGGGCATCGGTGTATTGATCACCGACCACAACGTGCGTGAAACCCTCGACATCTGCGAAACCGCATATATCGTCAACGATGGCCAGCTGATTGCCGAAGGCGACGCCGCCACGATCCTGGCCAACGAATTGGTGAAGGAAGTCTACCTGGGTCACGAGTTCCGCCTGTAAACACCGTGGTGTCACGGCCGCTGCCAAGATGCGCGGGAGTCAATGAAAACCTCCGGATTTTTATTGTTACCGTGCTCTAGGCAAAGCCCCCGACATCAGGCATATAATTTGCTTATGTTTGGCGCTCACGCGCCCTGTCGTGGATGGCGCATTGCGCCGGCGAATAAGGTGTTAAGCCCCTGCCATGAAACCATCGCTAGTCCTGAGAATGGGCCAGCAGCTGACGATGACACCGCAGCTGCAACAGGCCATCCGCCTGCTCCAATTGTCGACCCTGGACCTGCAACAGGAAATCCAGGAGGCCCTGGAGTCCAACCCGATGCTCGAACGCCAGGAAGAAGGCGACGACTTCGATAACGCAGACCCGCTGGCCGACAACATCGAGCAAAAACCCAATTCCGACGTGCAGGAACCTTCCTATCAGGAAACCGCCCCAACGGTGGATAACCTGGAAGAAGGTGAATGGAACGAACGCATTCCTAACGAACTTCCCGTGGATACCGCCTGGGAAGACGTCTACCAGACCAGCGCCAGCAGCCTGCCCAGCAACGATGATGATGAGTGGGACTTCACCACCCGCACCTCCGCCGGTGAAAGCCTGCAGAGCCATCTGTTGTGGCAATTGAACCTCGCGCCGATGTCGGACACCGATCGCCTGATCGCTGTGACCCTGATCGACTGCATCAACAACCAGGGCTACCTGGACGAGACGCTTGAGGAGATCCTCGAAGCGTTCGACCCGGAACTGGACATCGAACTGGACGAGATCGAAGCCGTCCTGCACCGCATCCAACAGTTCGAACCCGCCGGCATCGGCGCCCGCACCCTCAGCGAATGCCTGTTGCTGCAATTGCGCCAACTGCCTGCCAAGACGCCTTGGCTCGTTGAAGCCCAGCGCTTGGTGACCGACTACATCGACTTGCTGGGTAGCCGCGACTACAGCCAGTTGATGCGCCGCATGAAACTCAAGGAAGACGACCTGCGCCAGGTGATCGAGCTGGTACAGAGCCTCAATCCGCGCCCGGGCTCGCAGATCGAGTCCAGCGAAGCCGAATACGTGGTGCCTGACGTCATCGTGCGCAAGGACAACGAACGCTGGCTGGTGGAGTTGAACCAGGAGTCGGTGCCACGCCTGCGGGTCAACCCGCAATACGCCGGCTTTGTACGCCGCGCCGATACCAGCGCCGACAACACCTTCATGCGCAACCAGTTGCAGGAGGCCCGCTGGTTCATCAAGAGCCTGCAAAGCCGCAACGAAACTCTGATGAAAGTCGCCACCCAGATCGTCGAGCACCAGCGCGGCTTCCTGGAATACGGCGACGAAGCGATGAAACCGTTGGTGCTGCATGACATCGCCGAAGCAGTCGGCATGCACGAATCGACGATTTCACGGGTGACCACGCAGAAATTCATGCATACCCCACGGGGTATTTATGAGCTGAAATACTTTTTCTCCAGCCACGTCAGCACCTCCGAAGGCGGCGAATGCTCGTCCACGGCGATCCGCGCGATCATCAAAAAACTGGTTGCCGCGGAAAATCAGAAAAAGCCATTGAGTGACAGTAAGATCGCTGGTTTACTGGAGGCACAAGGCATTCAGGTCGCCCGTCGAACCGTCGCCAAGTACCGCGAGTCCCTCGGGATCGCGCCTTCCAGCGAGCGTAAGCGTTTGATGTGACGGGCGGGCCATAGCGTTCCAGTGGTGGGTATTCCTGCCCACCGCTTTATGCACTGGCAACGAAGGAGAAGCTGTATGCAAGTCAACATCAGTGGACACCAACTGGAAGTGACCGAACCGCTGCGCGCCTATATCGGCGAAAAACTCAAAAGAATTGAGGGGCATTTCGACAAGATCACCAACGTGCAAGTCATCATGACTGTCGAAAAGCTGAAGCAGAAAATCGAAGCCACCTTGCGTATACCCGGCGGGGAAGTAGTCGCTAATGCCGAGCATTCAGATATGTATGCCGCCATTGACGACCTGACCGACAAGCTGGATCGCCAAATCAAAAAGCATAAGGAAAAGCAGCAGAGCCTCCTCCAGGGCACAGGCCGCTAACACTCCCCACCCATGATTCGACTTGAAACCATCCTGACCCCCGGCCGTTCCCTCGTGAACGCGCCGGGTGGCAGTAAAAAGAAAGCCCTTGAGCAAATTGCCAACCTGATCAGCCGCGAAGTGCCTGACCTGGAGATGCAAGATGTCTACGAGGCTCTGATTGCCCGTGAAAAACTCGGCTCCACCGGTTTTGGCAACGGCATCGCCATTCCCCACTGCCGCCTCAAAAGTTGTGAGGCACCTGTCAGCGCCCTGCTGCACCTGGACGCTCCCATCGATTTCGACGCCATCGACGGCGCCCCGGTCGACCTGCTGTTTGTTCTGCTGGTCCCGCAAGCCGCCACCGATGCGCACCTGGAACTGCTCCGGCAGATCGCCAGCATGCTCGACCGCAAGGAAGTACGCGACAAACTGCGCAGTGCCAGCAGCAATGAGGCGCTGTATCAGGTAGTCCTGGATGAACAGAACGGGCAGTAATCATGCGTTTGATCATCGTCAGCGGCCGTTCCGGCTCGGGTAAAAGCACCGCCCTCAACGTACTTGAGGACAGTGGCTTCTACTGCATCGACAACCTGCCCGCCGGCCTGCTGCCAGAGCTCGCGGAACGCGCGTTGATCCACACCGAGCTGGCGCAACCGCTGGTGGCCGTATCGATCGATGCCCGCAACCTGCCCAGCCACCTTGAGCGGTTCCCGCAACTGCTCGAGGAAGTTCGCGCCAAGCACATTCATTGCGATGTGCTGTACCTGGACGCCGACGAAGAGACCCTGCTAAAGCGCTTCTCTGAAACCCGTCGACGCCACCCCCTCAGCAGCCCCCATCGCTCCCTGGCAGAAGCCATCGAGGACGAAACCAAGTTGCTGGGGCCGATCATTGACCTCGCCGACCTCAAGATCAACACCACCGGGCTCAACCTGTACCAGTTGCGTGATGCCATCAAGCTGCGTCTGCTGAACCAGCCCGAGCCGGGTACGGCATTCCTCGTCGAGTCGTTTGGCTTCAAGCGCGGCATGCCGGTGGACGCCGACCTGGTGTTCGATGTGCGCTGCCTGCCCAACCCTTATTGGAAACCGGAACTGCGTGATCAGTCCGGGCTGGACCAACCTGTGGCTGAATACCTGGCGGCGCAACCGGATGTCGAGGAGATGTTCCAGGACATTTCCAGCTACCTGCTCAAATGGCTGCCGCGCTTCGCTGCAAGCAATCGGGCGTATGTCACCATTGCCATTGGCTGCACCGGCGGCCACCACCGCTCGGTCTACCTGACCGAACGCCTGGGCCAACTGCTGCAACAAACCCTCAAGAACGTCCAGGTTCGCCACCGCGACCTTAGCTGAAAGGAACACCCCCGCGATGCCTGCTCTGGAAATTGAAATCATCAACAAGTTGGGGCTGCATGCCCGGGCTTCCGCGAAGTTCGTCGGCGTTGCCGGGCAGTTCCCCTGCCAGATCCGCGCGGGGCGTACGCCAGAGTCCATGGTCGATGGCAAAAGCATTATGGCCATGATGATGTTGGCCGCCGGCAAGGGCACCCGGATTCACTTGAAGACGGAAGGCGAGCAAGAGCAGGAAGCCATGGACGCCCTGGTGGCGCTGATCAACAACTTCTTTGATGAGGGTGAGTGACACCCTTGAAGACGGGCGTGAAGTCGCAACGACTTCAGCCCAATGCGGTATCCATCACCATCATCAAACAAAACCCGATGCACAACCCCAGGCTGGCGAGCATCTCGTGACCGTTGCGCCGCGACTCGGGGATGACCTCGTGAGTCACCACCAACAACATGGCCCCCGCGGCGAGCGCCAGCCCAAGCGGCAACAGCACTTCAGCCAGGCTTACCAACCAGGCGCAGAGCACCGCGAACACCGGCTCGACCAACCCTGAAGCAGCTCCGATCAAGAACGCCTTGATCCGCGACATCCCTGCCCCGGCCAACACCAACGCAATCACCAAGCCTTCGGGCACATCCTGCAAGGCAATGCCCATGGCCAGGCTGTCGGCATCGGGCATTGCGCCGCCCGCCGAAACCCCCACGGCCATGCCTTCGGGGATGTTGTGGGCAATGATGGCAAACACGAATAACCAGATACGCGGCGGGATCACCGGGTGATCGGGCGTGCCTACCAGCATTTCCGGGCTGGCACCGGAGACCTTGCGATCAACCAGATACAACCCGAATGCCCCCAGCATGATGCCAACGCTGATCAGGCCACTGGCCCCCCAAGGCGAAAGCCCCAGGCCTTCGGCGGCGGCGATGCCCGGCACGATCAGCGAAAATGCCGTCGCCGCGAGCATGACCCCGGCACCAAAACCCAGCAAGGTGTCACTGAGCGCCACCGGCATGCGCCGAATCACCAGCACCGGCACCGCACCGAGTGCCGTGCCCAGTGCGCAGATTGCGCCGCCTTGCAGCGCGCGCAGGATTCGCGGCTCCAGGTTCAGCCAGTCCAGCCCATGGGCCACCAGCAATGCAGTCCCTGCCAATAGCAGCAGCGAGCCAAACGCATAACGAAACATCCGCCCGCTGCTGACCGCCAGTGTTTCAGTGCCCATAGTCGGCCTTAGATCTTGTTATGGAGGTGAATGTCAGGCCAAGGCGGCCTGATAGCGTGCGGCAACTTCCGGCCAATTGATCACGCTATAGAACGCGTTGATATATTCCGGACGCCGGTTCTGATAACGCAGGTAGTAGGCATGCTCCCACACGTCCAGGCCGAGGATTGGCGTGTTGCCATTCATCAGGGGGCTGTCCTGATTACCGCTGCTTTCGACGACCAGGGTCTTTTGTGGAGTAACGCTCAGCCAGGCCCAGCCGCTGCCGAAACGGGTCAGTGCGGCTTTGGTGAAGGCTTCCTTGAAGCTCTCGAAACCGCCCACTTGCTCGTCGATAGCCTTGCCCAGCGCGCCCTCAGGCTTGCCTCCGCCTTGTGGCGACATCACTGCCCAGAACAACGAGTGGTTGGCATGGCCGCCACCTTGGTTGATCACCGCAGCGCGCAGTGTTTCCGGCAATTGCTGCACACTGGACACCAGTTTCTCTACCGGCCAGCCCGCGAACTCGGTGCCTTCGACGGCAGCGTTGAGGTTATTGATGTAGGTCTGATGGTGCTTGGTGTAGTGAATCTCCATGGTTTGCGCATCGATATGTGGCTCCAGGGCGTCGTAGGCGTAAGGCAAGGCAGGCAAGGTGTAGGACATCTCAATGTGCTCCGTAATAAGGACTGTTGCGAGTCGACGCATCCTGTTGCGCCGCGGTGCTGCCCAGCAGGCGATGGGTACGCGGGTACTCACCGTGATCGCTGATGAAATTCAACAGTTCAATGTAGGTCTTGCTGCTCTGGCGTAGCGCCGCCTCGCGTAACTGCGGGGTCAGGCGCGGGTCCTGCATCGCATGCAACAAGCGCTGGTGAATGGCGCAGAGGTACTCCGCGCTTTCTTCCGGCTGGTTCAGACGCAGATGCAGGTCCGCCAGGTTGTGATGGGAAATGACAAAAGCCGCCACCGCTTCGTCGGCATCCGCCCAGCGTTCGAACAACACTTGGGCCAGGGCCAGGGCTTGCAAATAGGCCTCGCGAGCGTCAACCAACTCGCCTTGCATAAAGCAGCGATTGGCCCGTTCGATCGTGCGTTTCCAGTGCTCCATGGTGAGCCTCCAAAGCAGTGTCGGTGATTACACGCCGCCGGCCGTGAGCTTTTCCGGGTCCAGCAGGACTTCCAGTTGGCTGCGGGGCAAGTCGGTGTGCTCCAGGGCGACATCAATCACCGGACGGCCCTGCTGATAAGCCTTCTTGGCGATTTCAGCAGCCTTCTGGTAACCGATGATCGGGTTGAGTGCAGTGACCAGGATCGGGTTACGCGACAACGCCTCCTTGAGCTTGGCTTCGTTGACCTTGAAGCTGCCAATCGCCTTGTCCGCCAGCAGACGGCTGGAGTTGGCCAGCAATTCGAGGCTGCTGAGCAGGTTCTGGGCGATGATCGGCAGCATTACGTTCAGCTCGAAGTTGCCGGACTGGCCTGCGACGGTGATCACCGTGTCATTGCCGATCACTTGGGCCGCGACCATGGCAGTGGCTTCCGGAATCACCGGATTGACCTTGCCCGGCATGATCGAGGAGCCCGGCTGCAGGCCCTCAAGCTCGATTTCACCGAGACCGGCGAGCGGCCCGGAGTTCATCCAGCGCAGATCATTGGCGATCTTCATCAGCGATACCGCGGTGGCTTTCAACTGACCGGAAACGGCGACAGCGGTGTCCTGGGAGCCGATCAGCGCGAACAGGTTCTTGCCCGGCGTGAATGTGACGTCGGTCAGCCTGCTCAGTTGCTGGCTGAAACGTGCGGCGAATTCCGGATGCGCGTTGATCCCGGTGCCGACCGCAGTGCCGCCCTGGGCCAGGGCCTGCAGGCTTGGCAGCAGGTCCTGCAGATGGCCGATATTGGCCTTGAGTTGCTGCGCCCAGCCATTGAGTACCTGGCTCATGCGCACCGGCATGGCGTCCATCAGGTGGGTGCGGCCGGTCTTGATGAACGGGTGGACTTCTTCGGCCTTGCGTTCGATCACCTGCACCAGATGCAGCAGGGCCGGCAGGGTTTGCTCATGCAAGACCAACGCGGCGCTGACGTGGATGGTGGTCGGAATGATGTCATTGCTGCTTTGGCCGCAGTTCACGTGGTCATTGGGGTTGACCGCCTCGCCCAGCAAGCGTGTGGCGAGGGTCGCAATCACTTCGTTGGCGTTCATATTGGAGCTGGTGCCGGAACCGGTCTGGAAAACATCCACCGGGAAGTGCTGCATGAAATCGCCTTCGAGCAAGCCTTGGGCCGCATCGACAATGGCCTTGCCCTGCCCTTCGCTGATTTGCTTGAGGTCGACGTTGACCTTGGCGGCGGCAGCCTTGGCCAGGATCAGCGCGCGAATGAATTGCGCGGGCATACGTTGACGGCTGATCGGGAAGTTGTTCACCGCGCGCTGGGTTTGTGCGCCATACAAGGCCTCGGCCGGCACTTGCAGTTCGCCCATGCTGTCGCGTTCGATACGGGTGTTACTCATCGGAGGATCCTTGCACAAGGTCAGACACAGAAAGGGAAGGCAGCAACTCGCAGGTCGCCAATTGCCAGGCAAAGGTCTGCCAGCGCTTGAGGCGGCAGGCGCAGTGGGACAGTTTTTCCAGGTCGCGCAGGGGGCGCCAGGCCTGGTCCAGGCATGTCGTGCGCCAATGCCAGGGCAGCGCAATATCGCCGGCGGTGTCGAGCAACAGATGGAATGAGGTTTCAGCGATCGTCCATGGATGGGTCGCAGTGCAGCACGCCAGGTATCGACCCTCGTTGAGGTAATGTTCGATCAGGCGCGGCTCGTCGGGATTGAGGCCGCAGCGAATCTGACGACTCATCCAGCGCCAGCTCTCCAGGTAAGGATCCTCATGCAGGACAGAACTCATGATCCACACTCATTCGGTAATGATATTTATTATTAAATGATATTGAGAATCAAAACAAGAGCAGCAAATCAATCCACCTGTCACGCAAGCACAAAAAAGGCGCGCCATCAGTGATGATGGCGCGCCTTTTCTGTTGAAGCGTCGGGAGGGTCAGCTGCCAGCGACAGTCATCCGCTCAATCAATACCGAACCTGTGTGAATGTTGCTACGCCGTTCCAGGTCGTTACCCACCGCGACGATTTGCTTGAACATGTCGCGCATGTTGCCGGCGATGGTCACTTCCTGGACCGCGAACTGAATCTCGCCGTTTTCCACCCAGAAACCCGCCGCACCACGGGAGTAATCACCGGTCACCATGTTCAGGCCATGCCCCATCAACTCAGTCACCAGCAGGCCACGTCCCATGCGACGCAGCAACGCCGCCTGGTCTTCATCGCCATGGGTAACGAACAGGTTGTGCACGCCACCGGCGTTGGCCGTGCTTGGCAGGCCGAGCTTGCGGCCGGAGTATGTCCCCAGCACATAGGACACCAACTCGCCGTTTTCGACGAACGGTTTGGCATAGGTCGCCAGGCCATCGCCGTCGAACGCCGAGCTCCCCATGGCACGCATCAGGTGCGGGCGCTCATCAAGGGTCAACCACTCCGGGAACAGCTTTTGCCCGATAGCGCCCTCAAGGAACGACGACTTGCGGTACAGGTTGCCGCCGGAAATCGCGCCTAGGAAACTGCTGAACAAACCACCGGCCAACTCCGCCGAAAACAACACCGGCACTTCGCAAGTTGGCACCGGACGCGCGCCCAAGCGGCTGGCGGCACGTTGTGCGGCGCGCTGGCCAATGCTGACCGGGTCCGCCAGCAACTCGCCCTGGCGGCTTACGTCGTACCAGTAATCACGCTGCATCTGGCCGTTGGCTTCAGCAATCATCACGCAGCTCAGGCTATGGCGAGTGGAGGCATACCCCCCTACAAAACCATGGCTGTTGCCGTAGACACGACAGCCCTGATGCGTGCTCAACGTGGTGCCATCGGCGTTCTTGATGCGGGCATCTGCATCGAACGCAGCGGCTTCGCAGGTCAATGCCAGTTCAATGGCCTGCTCCGGGGTAATGTCCCAGGCGTGGAACAGATCGAAGTCTTTCAAGTCCTTGGCCATCAGCGCTTTGTCGGCCAGGCCCGAGCTTTCATCCTCGGAGGTGTGCTTGGCAATCGCCAACGCGGCGGCGACGGTTTCGCGGATCGCCTCCGGGCCGCTCGCCGACGTACTGGCCGAACCTTTGCGCTGCCCTACGTACAAGGTGATGCCAAAACCCTGGTCGCGGTTGAACTCAACGGTTTCCACTTCCCGCTGGCGTACCGATGTCGACAGCCCCTGCTCCAGCGACACCGCCACCTCACAGGCACTGGCCCCCTGGCGCTTGGCCTCGGCAAGGATCTGCTCGACTTGTTCCTGCAGTGCCGGTAACGCTTGCGGGCCGACGCTTTGGGCTGCACTCATGGTTTTCTCCACTCAAATTCTGCTTTCGGTTAAGGCCATCGAGCGACCGGGCCGGACAAGCGGCCCCCGACTGGTTATCATGGCGGCGTTTCTTTGCGGACTGCCACCATGGTTGATTCTTACGACGACTCCCTCGATGGGGAGAAAAGCAAAACCCAGGTCAAACGTGAGCTGCATGCTCTGGTTGATCTGGGCGAGCGCCTTACAACGCTCAAGAAAGACTTGATTGCAAAACTGCCATTGACCGACGAAATGCGCCGGGCTCTTGCAGACGCACCCAAGCACACCGCGAATATCGCGCGTAAACGCCACATCATGTTTATCGGCAAGCTGATGCGCGATCAGGACACTGACGCCATTCTGGCCTTGCTCGATCAAACCGATGCCTCCACTCGCCAGTACAACGAACGTTTCCATAACCTGGAACGTTGGCGTGACCGCCTGATCTCGGGCGACGACGCCGTGCTGGAGAAATTCGTGCTGGACTACCCGGACGCGGACCGCCAGCAATTGCGCTCCCTGATCCGCCAGGCCCAACACGAACTGGCGCATAACAAGGCGCCGGCCACCAGCCGTAAAATCTTCAAGTACATCCGTGAGCTGGACGAGACTCAACGCGGTCTGCGCTGATCCTCTTCCCCGGGTGGCGATCTTCGCCACCCGAAGCTCCACCCTTCCTACGAGCCCGTGCCTCCCACGGTGATCGCATCAATTTTCAGCGTTGGCTGGCCGACACCCACCGGCACCGACTGCCCATCCTTGCCGCATGTGCCCACGCCGCTGTCCAGCGACAGGTCGTTACCGACCATCGACACCTTGCTCATGGCTTCCGGCCCGTTGCCAATCAACGTTGCGCCTTTGACCGGCGCGGTGATCTTGCCGTCTTCGATCAGGTACGCCTCGCTGGTGGAGAACACGAACTTGCCACTGGTGATGTCCACCTGGCCGCCACCCAGGTTGGCGCAGTAGATTCCGCGTTTTACCGAGGCGATGATTTCCGCCGGGTCGCTTTCGCCACCGAGCATGTAGGTGTTGGTCATGCGTGGCATCGGCAGGTGCGCATAGGACTCGCGACGACCGTTGCCGGTACGTGCCACGCCCATCAGACGAGCGTTGAGTTTGTCTTGCATATAGCCCTTGAGCACACCGTTTTCGATCAGCGTGGTGCATTCGGTTGGAGTGCCTTCGTCGTCGACACTCAACGAGCCACGGCGCCCGGCCAAAGTGCCGTCATCGACAATGGTGCACAGCTTGGACGCAACCATCTCGCCCATGCGCCCGCTGTAGGCCGAGCTGCCCTTGCGGTTGAAGTCACCTTCCAGACCATGGCCCACGGCCTCGTGCAGCAATACGCCGGACCAACCCGAGCCCAACACCACCGGCAAGGTACCGGCCGGGGCCGGAATGGCCTCCAGGTTCACCAGCGCCTGACGCAGCGCTTCACGGGCATACCCCATGGCGCGGTCATCAGTGAGGAAATAACGGTAGTCGGTACGCCCGCCGCCGCCGTGCCCGCCGCGCTCCCGGCGGCCATTCTGCTCGACGATCACACTGACGTTGAAGCGCACCAGCGGCCGTACATCCGCCGCCAGGCCGCCATCGGTGGAGGCCACCAGGATGCGCTCCCACACACCGGCCATGCTCACGGTGACCTGCTGGATACGCGGGTCAAGAGCGCGGGTAGCCGCGTCGACACGCTTGAGCAGCTCGACCTTCTCCGCACGGCTGATCACTTCCAGGGGGTTATCGGGGGCATACAATTGCGCCACGTCCTGGGTACTGAACGCCTGCACCGTACCGTTTTGCCCGGCACGGGAGATCGAACGCGCCGCGCGCGCCGCCAGGCCCAAGGCTTCCAGGGTGATCGCGTTGCTGTAGGCAAAACCGGTTTTTTCTCCGGATTGCGCACGCACGCCTACACCTTGGTCAAGGTTGAAACTGCCTTCCTTGACGATGCCGTCTTCAAGGGCCCAGGACTCGGAGATCTGCCCCTGGAAATACAGGTCAGCCGCGTCGATACCCGGCCCGGCCAGATCGCCCAGCACGGTTTGCAAGCTTTCGATGGTCACGCCACCAGGTGCCAGGAGGTGTTCACTGACTGAGGACAACAACTCGCTCATAGGTTTGGCCTTAAATTCATCGTTCCGAAGCAGGCCGCTGTGCGCCCTGCGAGAAAAAACGCCGGTGGCTGACCACCGGCATACGCGCCCGTATCGACGCTTGTTCACTGCTATCGCGCTCGGCCAACAACACCGCTTCGCCTTGATCCTGTTGCGCCAGCACCCGTCCCCACGGGTCGACGATCGCCGCGTGACCATAGGTTTCCCGCGGCCCCGGATGCACGCCGCCCTGGGCGGCCGCCAGCAGGTAACACTGGGTTTCGATGGCGCGTGCGCGAATCAGCACGTCCCAGTGCGCCGCGCCGGTCACCGCGGTAAACGCCGAAGGCGCGGTAATCAATTCAGCCCCTGCTGCACGCAACTCGCTGTACAGCTCGGGGAAGCGCAGGTCGTAACACACCGTCAGGCCCAATCGCCCCACCGGCGTGTCCGCCACCACCACGTTGCTGCCGAAAGCATAGTCGTCGGATTCACGATAACGACCGCGCGCGTCGGCAACGTCCACATCGAACAGGTGCAACTTGTCGTATCGGGCAACGATTTCGCCCTGGTCATCGACCAGCAGCGAACAGGCGTTGGACTTGGCGTACGGCTGATCCCTGGGCGGCAACGGCAAGGTGCCAGCCACTATCCATAAGGTGAGGTCGCGGGCGGTCTGTTTCAACCACGGCAGGATCGGTCCTTCGCCCAATGCCTCGGTCCGGCCGATATCGGCCACATCACGCCGGCCCATGGCGGCAAAGTTTTCCGGCAGCACCGCCAGCTTCGCCCCCCCTGCCGCCGCTTGCTCCAGCAGGCGCCGGGCCTGGGCAAGATTGGCCAGCACATCGCTCTGGCTGACCATTTGAATTACCGCAAAGGACATGGGCCGACTCTCCGTAATGGGCGTGCGACCATGCTACTCCACAGGCTCTCAGTTTGGCTTTTCAAATGGCTTGTCGAAGGTGATTTTCGGATCCTTCCACGGCCCCTCGACTTTGTATTGCACGCTGGCGAAGCGCGAAACGCGGTCACCGATCAGCTTGTCGATCAGGAACAACGCCCCACCAATCGCCGGAGCCCCCACGATCAACGCGGCAATCGGCAGGTTGTTGGTGACCGGCAATGTCACCAGCAACTTGGCGTCGACACGGTCGGCCACCAGATCCAGGGTGCCGTTAAGCTCAAGGTTGGTCGACGGCCCGGTCATGGTGATCGGCTCGCGGGTAACGAACACGCCGTTACTGGCAGCCAACAGGCCTTTGACCCGGTCATAACTCAAGCCCTTGCCGAGCAAGTCGGAAAAGTCCAGGCGCAACCGGCGCCCAATGGAGTTGAAATTGAGCAGGCCAAACACACGCAGGGCTTGGGCGCCGCCTTCCACTTCCACGAACTGACCGCTGCGAAAGGATGCGTCCAGGCTGCCGGAGAAACGTTTCGGCCCCACATAGGCCGGCGAGCCCGGCCAGCGCCCGTCCACGTCCAGATGGAAGTCCTTGCTGGTGACGGTCGGCGCATAACCCCAGCCCTTGAGTACATCGCCGATATTCTTACCGTCCAGGCGCCCCTTGTACCAACTGCCGCTGCTTCCCGGCGTGCCTTCCCAGCCGCCATCACCCTTGAGCTGCATGCCCTTGAGGCCAAGGTCCAGATTGGTGAAGGCCAAACCCTTGGTTGTCGGGCGGATCTTCAACGACCACGCGCCGATCAAGTCCGGCCCTTGGAACAGCTGGTCGATGGCAATGTCGAGCGCGGGAATATCCTTGGGGTCGATGTCGGCCAAAGGGTCCGGGGCGTTTTCATCGGCCTGTACGCTCGGGTCCACGGCCGGCAATTTCACATACTGCAGGTTGATCGCAATCGGCGCGCCCTTGGCGTCCGGCAGGTTCACCGTGCCCTTGGCCTGCTGGCTGTCGAGCTGCAGGCCCCACGCCGCGGGTTTGCGGTCCAACTGCAATTTGACCTGATCGAACTGGGTGCCAAAGCCGGTCAGCTTGCCGACCTTGAAGTCGGCCCCACTGAGCAATTGCTTGGCGCTGCCGCCCGGGTCGTTGCCCGCATAACGGTCCACGAGCTTCTTCCACGGGTCCAGATCCAGTTCCGACAAGACTCCGCGAATGCGCAGGCCTTTGACTGTCGGCAACAGCGCATCGCCATCACCGAGGAACAACTCGCCCCGGCCGTCATTGAACTTGTCCGGCGGCGCCGCGAAGGTGAAATTCGCCAACTCGCCATAATCGAACCAGTAGCGGCGCTCGTTACCCTGCAAGGTCATGCGGAACACACTGTCACGCCCCTGGCTGGCCGGCATGCCAAAGGGCGCCGGCAAATCCACTGCCACGCCCTTGAGGTTGGAGCTGACCATCAGTTGACTGTCGGCACCGTCAAGGTTCAGTTGCAGCTGGTATGGAATATCGCCGGAAACCGGCAACGGCTGGCTGATTTTCAACCAGTCCGTCAGCCGCTTGACCGTGACCTGCCCTTTGGCCGTCACGCGCGTACTGATATTGCCCGGCTTGCCGCCGGCAACAATCTGCGCGCTGATCGGCCGGTCGAACGCCTGGGCCGTGATGTTCTGGCCACTGAGGCCCTTGGCGCTGTCGAAGCGGAAATCCCCCTTGAGTTGGGTCAGGTCCAAGGTGGGCTCGGCCAATTGCAGGCGGGACTTGTCGGTCTTGAAGTCCACCACGATTTTCGGTTCGGCGCCCTTGGCCAGCGGTATGTCCAGATCCAGGCTGCCTTGCAGGTCGCCCTCGCCCTTCCAGCCGGCAAACGTCGAAGCCGTGCCGATCGGCGCTTCCTGAAGGATCTTCAGACCATCTCCCAGGCTGCCGGCAAAACCGCCGGTGAGCAGCAGGTGGCTGTCCTTGTCCGCCGGCGCATGGGGAATATTGACGTAGATGTCGTTGACCTTGGTGTCGAGCAATTGCCCCTTGCTGGCCAGGATGCGCACACCGCTCTCTTCGACGAACACCTCACCCGTGACCTTGCTCACATGCGGCCAGCCTGGCTGGAACGCCAGTTCGGCGTCATGCACCTTGAAGAACAGGCTGATATTGCGCGAGGCGGGCAACGCATCGTGGTTGAGCGAGCCCTGGTATTGGAAGAACCCCTCGTCGACCGCACCTTTGAGAATCGCCGTGCGCAGCCATTCATCCAGCGCCGGGCTCAACACCGCCGGCAGGTATTTGGAGGTGAAGCGCCCGTCGCCATCGACCATGCCCACCCGCAGGTCCATGTAGTCTTCGCGGCTTTGGTCAAAACTCAGGCGAATCAAGAAATCGGCAGCCACTTTGCCCTCTTCGCCCAGCACCTTGATATACGGCGCGATCAGGGTGAAGCCATCTTTATCCAGCTTCCACGTCAGGCGCGCATTGGCCTGGATGTACTGCCAGGGTTTGGCAAAGATGGGATCCAGGTGCAGGGAAAAGTCCTTGCTGTCCATGCGCAGTTCGCCATGGCCAAGGTCACCGCTGATACTGCCGGAAATGTTACGGGCAGCCGGGGCACCGAAGTAGGCGTCAAACCCCACACGTTCGAGATTGGCGGCGAAACTGAGTTTTTGATCCGTGGTGTCCTGAGGACGGAAATCCACCAGCACATTGCGCAGCAGGCCAATCGCCTTCAGGTGCTCGATGGTCGTGGCGAAACCTTCGGGCAACGGCGCCAGGGCATTGAGCAACGGTGTGATGGGGGTCAGGTCCAGGCGGTCCGCCTGAAGCTTCCACACCTCTTGGTCCTTGTCGGTGGCCAGGCTTTGCTGCAATTGCACGCGCGATTCCCAGCGGGTCTCGCCCAGGTTCATCGCCAGCGAGTCGAACAGCACCGTAAGACCGCTATCACTGCGTTGCAGGTAGGCGTTGAGGGCCAGGTTTTCAATGTGCACCGGCTTGCGCTCGGCGTAGCTGCCCTTGATCTGTGGCGAGTTGAGGCGCACCACCGCGCTTTGCATGGTGCCCTTTGCCCAGGTCAGCCAGAATTCGCCGCCGGCCTTGAATTGGGTGAGTTTCCATTGCTGCGTCAGCTTGGCCGGAATCCACTTGGCCCAGTCGCTCTGGGGCAGGCTCAGGTAGGCCTGTGCTTCAGCGTCTTGCCATTGGCTCGCACGAATCCGCGTGCGCAAGCTCAGTGCCAGGGGCTGGCCGTCAGGCAGGGTCAGGCGCGCGTCCAGGCGCTGGCGGGTGATGCCGGTGTGCAAGCTCAGGCCGACATATGTCAGGGTCAGCGGGGGCTGGTCGAAGGGTTGCAAGGTCACCTGGCTGTCGAGCAGCGACACGCGCTTGACCATCTGCATACGCTGTAGCAATTGCTGTGGGTCCAGCGGCTGGTCATCCTGCGCCGGCAGGCCTTGCAGCGCCCAGTGGCCGTCCTTGTCCTCCTTGACGCTGAGTTGCAGGCCACTGACTTCCAGATGTGCGACGCGCACTTCACGCGCCATCAGGCTGGCCCAGATGTCCGGCACCACTTCGACCTGATCCAGGCGCAAGGCGCTGCTGCCCTCGCCCAGCATCACGTCGTGGGCCAGCAGCATCGGCGCAAAGCCGCTCCAACGGCCTTCAAGGCTGCCAATGTGCAGCGGCATATCTACCGCCGCCTGGGCCCTGGCCTCGACTTCGGCGCGATATTCGGCCACAAGCGGGGTCAATTCGCGCCCCAGGCTCACGTACACCGCCGCCAGTACCAGCAGCAACGCGCAAAGGCCCAGGCCCCAACGGGTCAAAGCGGCAAAAAAGCGTGTCAGACGCTCCATGTCAGGCGACCCTCAAGACAGTCAAAAGTAAGCGAATGGGGATCAGAGCAGCACCACGTCGTATTGTTCCTGGGAATACATGGTTTCAACCTGGAAACGAATTGTGCGCCCGATAAACCCCTCCAATTCGGCGACGTTGCCCGACTCTTCGTCCAACAGGCGGTCGACCACTTTCTGGTTGGCGAGCACTCTATAACCTTCGGCCTGGTAAGCTCGCGCCTCTCGTAGGATTTCCCGGAAAATCTCGTAGCAAACGGTTTCCGGAGTCTTCAATTTACCGCGCCCCTGGCAACTGCTGCACGGCTCGCACAGCACTTGCTCAAGGCTTTCGCGGGTGCGCTTGCGGGTCATCTGTACCAGGCCCAGCTCGGTGATGCCGATAATGTTCGTCTTGGCGTGGTCGCGCTCCAGTTGCTTCTCGAGGGTGCGCAGCACCTGGCGCTGGTGTTCTTCATCTTCCATGTCGATGAAGTCGATGATGATGATCCCGCCCAGGTTGCGCAGGCGCAGTTGACGGGCAATCGCAGTGGCCGCTTCGAGGTTGGTCTTGAAGATGGTTTCTTCGAGATTGCGATGCCCCACGAACGCGCCAGTGTTGACGTCGATGGTGGTCATGGCCTCCGCAGGGTCCACCACCAGATAGCCACCGGACTTCAGTGGCACTTTGCGTTCCAGGGCTTTCTGGATTTCATCTTCAACGCCATACAGGTCAAAGATCGGCCGCTCGCCAGGATAGTGCTCCAGGCGATCGGCAATTTCCGGCATCAGCTCGGCAACAAATTGCGTGGTGCGCTGGAAGGTTTCCCGCGAGTCGATGCGAATTTTCTCAATCTTGGGGCTGACCAGATCACGCAGGGTACGCAGGGCCAGGCCCAGGTCTTCGTAGATGACACTGGGTGCGCCGATGGTCTTGATCTGTGCGCCGATCTGGTCCCACAGGCGCCGCAGGTAACGGATGTCCATGAGGATTTCATCGGCACCGGCACCCTCGGCGGCAGTGCGCAGGATGAAACCACCGGCCTCCTTGATGCCTTCGGCCGCCACACAGTCGCTGACCACCTTCTTCAGGCGCTCACGCTCGGCTTCATCTTCGATCTTCAGGGAAATGCCGACGTGGGCAGTACGCGGCATGTACACCAGATAGCGCGACGGAATCGACAGCTGCGTGGTCAGGCGCGCGCCTTTGGAGCCGATGGGGTCCTTGGTGACTTGCACCACCAGGCTCTGCCCTTCGTGCACCAGCGCGCTGATGCTCTCTACCGCCGGGCCTTCGCGCAGGGAGATTTCCGATGCGTGGATAAACGCTGCACGGTCCAGGCCGATGTCGACGAATGCCGCCTGCATGCCCGGCAATACACGCACCACCTTGCCTTTATAGATATTGCCAACGATCCCGCGCTTTTGGGTGCGCTCGACGTGCACTTCTTGCAGAACACCGTTCTCTACCACCGCCACGCGTGATTCCATCGGCGTGATATTGATCAGAATCTCTTCACTCATGGCTGGGTCTCGTTCAGGCGTTTTCACAATAGTGACCGATCGCTTAGGGCTGGGCGCTGGGGTTAGGCGTTCAGCGCGCGGTAAGGTGTTGCCAACAGGGTATGCCGAATTGACCGAGCAGTTGCGCGGTTTCGCACACCGGCAGGCCTACCACGGCGGAATAACTGCCATTGAGCCCGGCGACAAACACCGATCCAAGCCCTTGAATAGCATAGCCGCCCGCCTTGTCCTGGGGTTCGCCACTGTGCCAGTAGGTTGTAGCTTCCTCGACAGAAATACTGCGAAAACGTACACGACTGCTTACACAAACAGTTTCGCAGCGCTGGCCATCGGTAACGGCAATGGCAGTGAGCACGTCATGTTCACGCCCCGCCAGGGCCATCAACATGGCCAGGGCATCGGCTTGATCCACGGGTTTGCCGAGGATCTGGCCGTCGACAATGACGGCGGTGTCGGCCCCCAGCACACAGGCACCCGAGGCGTGTTCAAGCGCAGCCAAACCCGCCGCAGCCTTGCCGCGCGCCAGACGCTCGACGTAGGAAACGGCGGATTCGTGGGTAAGAGGAGTTTCATCAATCGCGGCGCTGACCACGGTGAAGGGCACACCGATCTGGGTCAGCAACTCACGTCGCCTCGGGGAGCCCGAGGCCAGATAAAGCGAATTCATGCAGACTCTCCCTGTAGGACTCGATAACCAGGCAGAGCCTCGCAATCCATTCAATTGATTTTATAGCGACGACGTAACCCACGCAGGCCAAAACTGATCCAAGGCCACAGCAGTGCACTGACCAGCGCCGGCAATACCAATGCGAGCGTCGGCTGGCGGTTGCCCGTCAGGGCACTGAGCCATAGCTGCACCAACTGCGCCAGGCCGAAGATCACCAGGATCACCAGGCACTGCTGCCACATCGGAAACATGCGCAAACGCTGCTGCAACGACAGCACCAGGAACGTGATCAGCGTCAGGATCAGCGCGTTCTGGCCCAGCAAGGTGCCATACAGCACGTCTTCCGCCAAGCCCAGGAACAGCGCGGTGACCATGCCGATCTTGTGCGGCAGGTTCAGCGACCAGAAGGCCAGCAGCAATGCCAGCCAGAGCGGACGCAGGATTTCCATGAATTGCGGCAACGGAGAAACGCTGAGCAGCAAGCCGACCGCGAAGGTCAACCAGACGATCCAGCCATTGCGCGAATGAGTACCGGCCATTATTCCTCCCTCTGCCGCGTGGTTGCCGGGGCCGTTGCCGCTGGACGGGCAGCCGGCGTTGCAGCAGGCGGTTTGGTCGCAGGCGTGGCAGTCGCGGGCGCCGAAGCAGGTGGTTTGGTGGCCGCCGGCTTGACCGCGTGCGCGTTGTGCGCAGCTGGCTTGACCGGCGTTGCGACCGGCGCCGCGGCAGCGGGAGTGGCCGCAGGTGTGGCCGATGGCGCAGCGGCAGGCTTGGGCACCGTCGCAGGGACGATCGGCGTGGTGCCGTTCTGCTTGTCTTCGGCTTCCTGGGCTTGGGCGGCATCGTTGGCGCGCTCTTCCGGGGTGCGGTTGTCGCTGAACACCAGCAGCAGATAGCGGCTGCGGTTCAAGGCGGCAGTCGGCACGGCACGGACGATGGCGAATGGCTGGCCGGAGTCGTGGATCACTTCCTTGACCGTCGCCACCGGATAACCCGCCGGGAACCGTTGACCCAGGCCGGAGCTGACCAACAGGTCGCCTTCCTTGATGTCGGCGGTATCGGCCACATGACGCAATTCCAGGCGTTCCGGGTTGCCGGTGCCGCTGGCAATCGCACGCAGGCCGTTGCGGTTGACCTGCACCGGAATGCTATGGGTCGTGTCCGTCAGCAACAGTACGCGCGAGGTGTAGGGCATCAACTCGACCACCTGGCCCATCAAGCCACGGGCATCGAGCACCGGTTGGCCGAGGACCACACCGTCGCGCTCACCTTTGTTGATGATGATGCGATGGGTGAAGGGGTTGGGGTCCATGCCGATCAACTCGGCGACTTCGACCTTCTCGTTGACCAGCGCGGAAGAGTTGAGCAACTCGCGCAGCCGAACGTTCTGCTCGGTGAGGGCCGCCAGCTTTTGCATGCGCCCCTGCAGCAGCAGGTTTTCAGTCTTGAGTTTTTCGTTCTCGGCGACCAGCTCGGTGCGGCTGCCGAATTGGCTGGCCACGCCCTGGAACAGCCGTTGCGGCAGGTCGGTGATCCAGTAAGTCTGCATCAACACCAGCGACATCTGGCTGCGCACGGGCTTGAGCAGTGCGAAACGGGCATCGACCACCATCAGCGCGACCGAAAGCACGACCAGCACCAACAAGCGCACGCCCAATGAGGGGCCTTTGGCGAAAAGCGGTTTAATAGGCCGCTCCTCCCAGGCAAATGTTCTCTTTACTCATACGGCATCTAACCGGCCTGGATGCAGGTTGAAGAAGATAAACGCCAACAGGCAGCACTGCAAAGTGCTGCCTGTTGGCGACGCATGAACCGACCAACGAAGCTTATTCGCTGGAGAGCAGGTCCATGGTGTGTTTATCCATCATTTCCAGTGCACGACCACCGCCACGGGCAACGCAGGTCAGCGGGTCTTCGGCAACGATCACCGGCAGGCCGGTTTCCTGGGCCAGCAACTTGTCCAGGTCGCGCAGCAAGGCGCCACCGCCGGTCAGCACCAGGCCACGCTCGGCGATGTCGGAAGCCAGTTCCGGCGGCGATTGCTCCAGGGCGCTCTTCACAGCCTGAACGATGGTGGCCAGGGACTCTTGCAGAGCTTCCAGCACTTCATTGGAGTTCAGGGTGAAGGCACGTGGAACACCTTCGGCCAGGTTGCGACCGCGAACATCGACTTCGCGCACTTCGCCGCCCGGGTAGGCGGTGCCGATTTCCTGCTTGATGCGCTCTGCGGTGGATTCACCGATCAGGCTGCCGTAGTTACGGCGCACATAGGTGATGATCGCTTCATCGAAGCGGTCGCCGCCGACGCGGACGGATTCGGCATACACCACACCGTTCAGGGAGATCAGGGCGATTTCGGTAGTACCACCACCGATATCCACCACCATCGAACCGCGGGCTTCTTCAACCGGCAGGCCGGCACCGATCGCAGCGGCCATTGGCTCTTCGATCAGGAAGACTTCGCGAGCACCAGCACCAAGGGCCGATTCACGGATGGCACGACGCTCCACCTGGGTGGACTTGCACGGAACGCAGATCAGCACACGCGGGCTGGGCTGCAGGAAACTGTTTTCGTGAACCTTGTTGATGAAGTACTGCAGCATCTTCTCGCAGACGCTGAAGTCGGCGATCACGCCGTCTTTCATCGGACGGATGGCGGCAATATTGCCTGGTGTACGGCCGAGCATGCGCTTGGCCTCGGTGCCGACGGCAACGACACTTTTCTGATTACCATGGGTCCGAATGGCCACAACCGATGGCTCATTCAGAACGATACCGCGCTCGCGCACGTAAATAAGGGTGTTGGCAGTGCCCAGGTCAATGGAAAGATCGCTGGAAAACATGCCACGCAGTTTCTTGAACATGGGGAAAGGACCCTAGGCAACGCGTGGGTAAAAAAGTGCGGCAAACTCTAACAACGACAGGGATTTTGGGCAAGGCGCCAATGTGCTAAATTGGCCGACTTTCTACGCACCAACCCCCACAATCGCGGCCATATGACCGTAGAAATGCGGTAGTGTTCCGACAATCTAACACACGGACGCCTTTCCACTGGAGAATCCCATGGCGCTTGAACGCTCCGACGTGGAAAAAATCGCTCACCTGGCCCACCTGGACCTGGTTGAAAGCGAAATTCCACAAACCACCGCAGCCCTGAACAGCATTCTCGGGCTGGTTGACCAAATGCAGGCCGTGAATACCGACGGCATCGAGCCCCTGGCTCACCCACTGGAAGCCAGCCAGCGCCTGCGCGCAGACGTCGTGACCGAACGTAATAATCGCGAGGCCTACCAGTCCATCGCACCAGCGGTCGAAAACGGCCTGTATCTGGTTCCGAAAGTCATCGACTAAAGGGAAAGAGCCTTTCATGCATCACATGACTCTGGCCGAGATCGCCCGCGGTCTCGCCGACAAAAAGTTTTCTTCCGAAGAGCTGACCAGGACCCTGCTGGCGCGTATCGCCGCACTGGACCCGCAGGTCAACAGCTTCATCAGCCTCACCGAAGAGCTGGCCCTGAGCCAGGCCAAGGCCGCCGACGCACGTCGCGCCAACGGT
The DNA here is from genome assembly GCF_059803535.1 of Pseudomonas sp. RP-B7. Lineage (NCBI taxonomy): Bacteria > Pseudomonadati > Pseudomonadota > Gammaproteobacteria > Pseudomonadales > Pseudomonadaceae > Pseudomonas > Pseudomonas sp. RP-B7. The sequence goes on along the minus strand of NZ_JAPFHC010000017.1, from coordinate 63,887 downwards.
GAGAATGGCGCACTGCTGGGCGCTCCAATCGCCCACAAGGACTTGTTCTGCACCCAGGGTATTCGCACCAGCTGCGGCTCGAAGATGCTCGACAACTTCAAAGCGCCCTATGACGCCACCGTGGTGTCCAAGCTGGCTGCCGCCGGGGCCGTGACCCTGGGCAAGACCAACATGGATGAATTCGCCATGGGTTCGGCCAACGAATCGAGCTACTACGGCGCGGTGAAAAACCCGTGGAACCTGGAGCACGTGCCCGGCGGCTCGTCCGGCGGTTCGGCTGCAGCCGTTGCCGCGCGCTTCCTGCCGGCGGCCACCGCCACCGACACCGGCGGTTCGATCCGCCAGCCAGCGGCGTTCACCAACCTCACCGGCCTGAAGCCGACCTACGGTCGCGTTTCCCGCTGGGGCATGATCGCCTACGCCTCCAGCCTTGATCAGGGCGGCCCGTTGGCACGCACTGCCGAAGACTGCGCAATTTTGTTACAAGGCATGGCCGGGTTCGATCAACAGGACTCCACCAGCATCGATGAGCCAGTGCCGGACTACAGCGCCAGCCTCAACACGTCGATCAAGGGCCTGCGCATCGGCGTGCCGAAGGAGTACTTCAGCGCCGGTCTCGACCCACGCATCGCCGAACTGGTGCACAACAGCGTCAAGGAGCTGGAAAAGCTCGGCGCGGTGATCAAGGAAATCAGCCTGCCGAACAATCAGCACGCGATCCCTGCCTACTATGTGATCGCCCCGGCTGAAGCCTCTTCCAACCTGTCGCGTTTCGACGGCGTGCGCTTCGGCTATCGCTGCGAAAACCCGAAAGACCTGACCGACCTGTACAAACGCTCCCGAGGCGAAGGCTTCGGTGCCGAAGTACAACGCCGCATCATGGTCGGTGCCTACGCCCTGTCGGCCGGCTACTACGACGCGTACTACCTCAAGGCGCAAAAGATCCGTCGCCTGGTGAAGAACGACTTCATGGCTGCCTTTAATGAAGTCGACGTGATCCTCGGCCCCACCACGCCGAACCCGGCCTGGAAGCTCGGCGCCAAAAATGGCGACCCGGTGGCTGCGTACCTCGAAGACTTGTACACCATCACCGCCAACCTCGCGGGCCTGCCGGGCTTGTCCATGCCTGCCGGTTTCGTCGATGGCCTGCCGGTGGGCGTGCAATTGCTCGCCCCGTATTTCCAGGAAGGCCGCCTGCTCAATGTGGCGCACCAGTACCAGTTGCACACCGACTGGCACACCCGCACCCCTACCGGCTTCTGAGGAGAACACTATGCAATGGGAAGTCGTGATCGGGCTGGAGATTCATACCCAGCTCGCCACCCAATCGAAGATTTTCTCCGGTAGCGCCACCACGTTCGGCTCCGAGCCCAACACCCAGGCCAGCCTGGTCGACCTGGGCATGCCCGGTGTCTTGCCGGTGCTGAATCAGGAAGCGGTGCGCATGGCGGTGATGTTCGGCCTGGCGATAGACGCCGAGATCGGCCAGCACAACGTGTTCGCGCGCAAGAACTACTTCTACCCGGACCTGCCCAAGGGCTACCAGATCAGCCAGATGGAACTGCCGATTGTCGGCAAGGGCCACCTGGACATCCCTCTGGAAGACGGCACCATCAAGCGCGTCGGCGTCACCCGCGCACACCTGGAAGAAGATGCCGGCAAGAGCCTGCACGAAGAATTCCCGGGCGCCACCGGCATCGACCTGAACCGTGCCGGTACGCCGCTGCTGGAGATCGTTTCCGAACCGGACATGCGCAGCGCCAAGGAAGCCGTGGCCTACGTCAAGACCATCCACGCACTGGTGCGCTACCTGGGCATCTGCGACGGCAACATGGCAGAAGGTTCGCTGCGTTGCGACTGCAACGTGTCGATCCGTCCAAAGGGCCAGGTCGAGTTCGGCACCCGCTGCGAGATCAAGAACGTCAACTCGTTCCGCTTCATCGAGAAAGCGATCAACAGTGAAGTGCGTCGCCAGATCGAGCTGATCGAAGACGGCGGCAAGGTCATCCAGCAGACCCGCCTGTACGACCCGAACAAAGACGAAACCCGCGCCATGCGCAGCAAGGAGGAAGCCAACGACTACCGTTACTTCCCCGATCCGGACCTGTTGCCGGTGGTCATCGAGGACGCGTTCCTCAATGACGTACGCGCCACCCTGCCGGAATTGCCGCAGCAGAAACGCGAGCGCTTCCAGGCGCAGTTCGGCCTGTCGGTCTACGATGCCAGCGTGCTGGCCTCCAGCCGTGAGCAAGCCAACTACTTCGAAAAAGTCGTGAGCATTGCCGGTGACGCCAAGCTGGCGGCCAACTGGGTGATGGTCGAGCTGGGCAGCCTGTTGAACAAGCAGGGCCTGGAAATCGACGAAGCCCCGGTCACTGCCGAGCAGTTGGGCGGCATGCTGCTGCGCATCAAGGACAACACCATCTCCGGCAAGATCGCCAAGACCGTGTTCGAAGCCATGGCCAGCGGTGAAGGCAGCGCCGACGAGATCATCGAGAACCGCGGCCTCAAGCAAGTCACCGACAGCGGCGCGATCTCGGCCGTGCTGGACGAAATGCTCGCGGCCAACGCCGAGCAGGTCGAACAGTACCGTGCGGCAGACGAAGCCAAGCGCGGCAAGATGTTCGGCTTCTTTGTGGGCCAGGCAATGAAAGCCTCCAAAGGCAAGGCCAACCCGCAACAGGTGAACGAATTGCTCAAAAGCAAGCTCGAAGGCTGATAGCGACGAATGGTCCGAGCGAGATCCCATGCTCAACTCGGACCCTTTGTGGGAGCGGGCTTGCTCGCGAAGGTGGTTGATCAGTGAAGGAATACTTGGCTGACACACCGCCTTCGCGAGCAAGCCCGCTCCCACATTTGATAAGGGGGTATCCTTGAAAATGCAGCGTCTATTTGCCCTTCTGGCCCTGTTCTCGCTGTTGGCCGGCTGCGCCAGCGGCGTCATCAACCCCAACGGCTACGACGAAACCGGCACCGCCTCCTATTACGGCGCCAAGCACCACGGCAAAAAGACCGCCAGCGGTGAACCCTTCAACCAGAACGCCCTGACCGCCGCCCACCGGCAACTGCCGTTCGGCACCCAGGTCAAGGTCACCAACTTGAACAACGACAAATCCGTGGTGGTGCGTATCAATGATCGCGGCCCGCATACCCGTGGGCGCTTGATCGATCTTTCACGCAAGGCCGCCGAGCAGTTGGGCATGATCAGCAGCGGGACCGCACGCGTGCGGGTACAAGCCCTTGGCAACTGAGGAGCCCTGGCCATTTTCGGATTACTGACAGCCCTCTCCCCCTGGAGCCTGCTCGAACTAGTCGGCGGCCTGCTGCTGCTGATCACCGGCGCCGAAATCCTGGTGCGCGCGGCGGTGCGCCTGGCTGCCAGCCTCAAGGTGCGGCCACTGATCATCGGCCTGACGATCGTCGCCTTCGGCAGCAGCGCACCGCAGATGAGCGTCAGCCTGCAAGCCACCCTGGCAGGCAACACCGACATCGCGGTGGGCAGCGTGATCGGCAGCAGCATCTTCAATATCCTCGTCACCCTGGGCCTGTCGGCGCTGATCATCCCGCTGCGGGTCTCGCGCCAGCTGGTACGCCTGGACATCCCGGTGATGATTCTCGCCGCGCTGCTGGTGTTCACGCTGGCGGCCAATGAAGCACTCACACCGGCCGATGGCCTGTTGTTGCTGAGCGCGCTGATCGCCTACCTCGGCGTGCTGCACTACCAGACCCGCCACTCTCGCCGCCCACGCACCCTGGACACCGTGGCCCGCGCGCCCTGGCTGAGCAGCGTGCTGTTGATAGTCGGTGGGCTGCTGATCCTGCTGCTTGCCGGCCACCTGCTGCTCGCTGGGGCGGTGGATGTAGCGGCGGACCTGGGCTTGTCGGAGCGCATAATCGGCCTGACGCTGATCGGCGTCGGCACCTCCCTGCCGTGCCTGGCGACCTCGCTGATCGCCGCCCTGCGCGGCCAGCGGGAAATCGCCGTGGGCAACGTGATCGGCAGCAACCTGTTCAACCTGCTGGGTGTGCTGGGGTTCACCGCCCTGGTGGCGCCCACGCCGCTGTCGGTATCGCCCAATGCCTTGGATTTCGACCTGCCGGTGATGCTCGCCGCCGCGGCGCTGTGCCTGCCGGTGTTCTACAGCGGCTACCGCGTAACCCGCGCCGAAGGCCTGGTGCTGCTGGGCCTGTACCTGGCGTATGGGCTGCATGTGATGTCGTTCACCACTGGCATGCCGCTGGCCACCAAGCTTGAACACCTGATGCTGTATTACGTCCTGCCAGTGCTGGTGGCATTCCTGTTGTTCAGCACGCTGCGAGCCTGGCGCCGTCAACACAAGAGGGAATCGCAATGACCGATCAGAAGAAGTCCGGGGTTGAAATGCGTCGCCAGGTCATGGGCGACGTGTTCGTCGACCGCGCCTTGGGCAACGCCACCGAATTCACACAACCGTTGCAGGATTTCGTCAATGAACATGCATGGGGCGGTGTGTGGAATCGCGAAGGCTTGCCGCTGAAGACCCGCAGCCTGATCACTCTCGCCGCCCTCACCGCGCTCAAGTGCCCGCAGGAACTCAAGGGGCACGTACGGGGTGCGTTGAACAATGGCTGTACGGTGGAAGAGATTCGCGAGGCACTGCTGCATTGCGCGGTGTATGCGGGTGTACCGGCGGCGATCGATGCGTTCAGGGCGGCGCAGGAAGTGATTGAGGCGTATCAGGCCGATCAGCAGTGACGGCTAGCTAGCATTCGCGGGCAAGCCCGCTCCCCCAGTTGGCCAAGCTTCAACCTGAGAACGCGGCCGGATGTGGGAGCGGGCTTGCTCGCGAATGGCCCCCACAAAATTCAGATCCACCCACCCGCCTGCAACACGAAAATCCCGATATTCGTGGTCACCGCCGCCATCAGCGTGGTGATCACGATAATCGCCGCCGCCAGCTCGTGATTGCCCTCCGCTGCCCTGGCCATCACAAAACTGGCCGCGGCCGTCGGCGCGCCGAAATACAGGAACAGAATCCCCAACTCCGGACCCCGGAAACCCAACAGCCAGGCGCCCAGCGTGGCCACCAGCGGCAACCCGATCATCTTCACCAGGCTCGCACTCAAGGCCATGCTCCCGCTTTTACGCAGCGCCGCCAGCGACAGGGTGCCACCGATGCAGATCAGCGCCAGCGGCAAGGTCATGTCTGCCAGATAGCGGCCGGAAGACTCCAACCAACCCGGCAGGCCAATCTGGAACACCGCGAACGGCGTGGCCACGATCACGCTGATGATCAACGGGTTGGCCACCACACTCTTGCAGATGCTCCATGGGTCGGACTTGATCACCGGGCTGTACACCGCCAGCACAATGGTCGACAGCGTGTTGTAGAACAGGATCACCAGCGCGGCGAGGATCGCGCCGAGGGAGATACCGTAATCGCCGTACATGCTGGCCGCCAACGCCAGGCCAATCACCCCGTTGTTGCCGCGAAAGGCGCCCTGGGTATAGATGCCGCGGTCTTCACGCGGGCAGCGAAACAGCGCCCAGCCCCAGGCCAGGGCAAAGCTGAGCAGCGTGGCGACGGCAAAATAGATCAGCAAACCCGGCTTGAGTGCCGAGTGCAGGTCGGCATGCAGGATGCCAAGAAACAGCAGCGCCGGCATGGTGACGTTGAACACCAGGGACGACGCCGTGTGGATAAAGTTGTCGTTGATCCAGTCGATGCGCTTGAGCAGCACACCGAGAAACAGCATGGCAAACACCGGCGCGGTGATGGACAGGGTGGTGAGGAAAATTGCCAGCATGCCGGGGAGAACCTTGGTGAGCGTCGTTAGGTGGCTAATGATAAGCCATGCAGCCCACTTCGTCCCGGCAACGCTGATCATATGTGGGAGCTGGCTTGCCTGCTCCCACAAGGTCCGCGGCGGTCTCAGGTAATGGGTGCTGGGTTGAACAAGGTGATGTCGTTATGCAGCTTGTGATGCTCAGCCCACGTTTGCTTCTTGCCGCTGGCCACGTCCAGATAGAAGTGAAACAACTCCCAACCCAGTTCCTCGATGCTCGCCCGCCCAGTTGCAATACGCCCAGCGTCGATATCGATCAGGTCCGGCCAGCGCTGCGCCAACTCCGTACGCGTCGACACCTTCACCACCGGCGCCATCGCCAGCCCGTAAGGCGTGCCACGCCCTGTGGTGAACACATGCAGGTTCATCCCCGCCGCCAACTGCAAGGTGCCGCAAACAAAGTCACTGGCCGGCGTCGCGCAAAAAATCAGGCCCTTGCCCTTGAAGCGCTCGCCCGGACCCAGCACGCCACTGATCGCGCTACTGCCGGATTTGACGATCGAACCCAGGGACTTTTCGACAATATTCGACAACCCGCCCTTCTTGTTGCCCGGCGTGGTATTGGCACTGCGATCGGCCTCGCCCTTGGCCAGGTAGCGGTCGTACCAGTCCATTTCCCGGACCAGTTCCTCGGCGACTTCCTTGCTCTCGGCGCGCGAAGTCAGCAGGTAGATGGCATCGCGGACTTCAGTCACTTCGGAAAACATCACCGTCGCCCCGGCCCGCAGCAACAAATCCGAGGCATAACCCAGCGCCGGGTTGGCGGTGATCCCGGAAAACGCATCGCTGCCCCCGCACTGCATGCCCAGGATCAGTTCCGAGGCTGGCACGGTTTCGCGGCGGCGTTGATCGAGTTTCTTCAAGCGCGTCTCAGCCAGGGCCATGATCTGCTCGATCATCTCGGTAAAGCCATGGCTGGAATCCTGGAGCCGATACAACCACGGCTCGCTCAAATCGACCGAGCTGTCGTTGTCGTGCATCACCTGCCCGGCCTGCAATTTCTCACAGCCCAGGCTGATCACCAGGGCTTCGCCCCCCAGGTTCGGGTTGCGGGCCAGGTTACGCAAGGTGCGGATCGGGATGTAGGCATCCGTCGCGGTAATGGCCACGCCACACCCGTAACTGTGGGTCAGCGCCACCACGTCATCGACATGGGGGTACTTGGGCAGCAACTCGTCCTTGATGCGCTTGACCGCATGGTCCAGCACCCCGGTAACGCACTGCACCGTGGTGGTGATACCGAGGATATTGCGCGTACCGACGGTGCCGTCGGCGTTGCGATACCCTTCGAAGGTGAAACCCTCCAACGGTGCCTGAGTTTCAGGCACCTCGGTGGCCAGTGGCAGGCTGTCCAACGGTGGCGCGGTGGGCATGCGCAGTTGATCTTCCTGGACCCAACTGCCACGGGGAATCGGCGCCAAGGCGTAACCGATGGTCTGGCCGTAGCGAATAATCTGACCGCCCTCGGGAATATCTTCCAGGGTCACCTTGTGGCTCTGGGGGATGAAATCCACGGTCACCAGGCCGTCCGGGAACTCGGTCCCGGCCGGTACGCCCTGGTCATTGACCACGATCACCACGTTGTCGCGCTCGTGCAAACGGATGGAGCGCGGCGAGTCGGCATGTTCAATCAACTGCATTACATCGCCCCTCAGGAATGCGCTTGGGAAAGATTGGTCAGCTCAGGGCCCTTGCTCGGCGGCTCCTTGAGCACTACGCGCTTGATCGGGCCGACGATGACCAGGTAACTGAACACCGCCACCAGCGCGTTGGCGCCGACAAACACCAGGGCCCATTTGAACGACCCAGTGGTGCTGATGATGTAGCCGATGACAATCGGCGTGGTGATCGACGCGAGGTTACCGAAGGTGTTGAACAAGCCGCCACTAAGGCCGGCGATCTGTTTCGGCGAGGTGTCGGACACCACCGCCCAACCCAGTGCGCCAACGCCTTTGCCAAAGAAGGCCAACGCCATGAAGCCCACCACCACCCATTCAATATCCACGTAGTTGCACGCCACGATGCTGCTGGAGATCAGCAGGCCACCAATGATCGGCGCCTTGCGGGCGAAGGTCAGGGAATGGCCCTTGCGCAGCAGGTAGTCGGAAATCACCCCACCCAGCACACCACCGATAAACCCGCAGATCGCCGGCAACGAGGCGATGAAACCGGCCTTGAGGATAGTCATGCCACGGTCCTGCACCAGGTACACCGGGAACCAGGTCAGGAAGAAATACGTGATGCCGTTGATGCAGTACTGGCCCAGGTACACACCGAGCATCATGCGATTGGTCAGCAACTGACGAATGTAATCCCACTTCGGCCCGTCGGTTTTCTTACCTTTGCCCTTGTCCTGGTCCATATCGACCATCGCACCATTGGCGGCGATGTGATTGAACTCGGCTTCGTTGATCAGCGGATGCTGGCGCGGGCTGTGGATAACTTTCAGCCAGATCAGCGAGAACAGGATGCCAATCACCCCCATCACGATAAACACGTGCTGCCAACCGAAGCTGTAGACGATCCAGCCCATCAACGGCGCGAACAACACCGTAGCGAAGTACTGCGCCGAGTTGAAAATCGCCGAGGCCGTGCCGCGCTCCGCCGTAGGAAACCACGCCGCCACAATACGGGCATTTCCGGGGAACGACGGCGCTTCGGCCAGGCCCACCATAAAGCGCAGCATAAACAGCGCGACCACGGCGGTGGAGACACCGAACTCACCCACATAGCCTTGCAGCACAGTGAACAGTGACCAGGTGAAGATGCTCAGGGCATAGACTTTTTTCGAGCCAAACCGGTCCAGCAGCCAGCCGCCAGGAATTTGCCCGGCCACGTAGGCCCAACCGAATGCAGAGAAGATGTAACCGAGGGTGACCGCGTCGATGCCGAGGTCTTTTTGCAGGCTGGAGCCCGCGATAGCGATGGTGGCCCGGTCGGCGTAGTTGATCGTGGTCACCAGAAAAAGCATGAGCAATATCAAATAGCGGACGTGGGTCGGCTTGGTCGCTTGCATGTAGAAGTACTCCCACTAATTATTTTTTTTGCGGGTAATGGTCTGGTTGTCTCTGAGGACCGCTTTTATGTGGGAGCCGGGCTTGCCCGCGATACAGGCACCTCGGTGTGTCAGGCACACACCGGTGATGCTATCGCAGGCAAGCCAGCTCCCACAGGAACCGGTGCCAACAGGTAGTGCGTGTTACGAACCGATGTAGCTGGTTTTTACGACGGTGTAGAACTCTTGCGCATAGCGACCTTGCTCACGCGAACCATAGGATGAGCCCTTACGGCCACCGAATGGAACGTGATAGTCCACACCGGCAGTCGGCAGGTTGACCATCACCATCCCGGCCTGGGAATGACGCTTGAAGTGGTTGGCGTACTTGAGCGAGGTGGTGGCGATACCCGCCGACAGGCCGAACTCGGTGTCGTTGGCCATGGCCAGCGCCGCCTCGTAATCGGCTACGCGCACCACGTTGGCCACCGGGCCGAAAATCTCTTCACGGCTGATGCGCATCGCGGCTTCGCTGTCGGCAAACAGCGTCGGCGCGAGGAAGTAACCCTCGGTGTCGCACGTCACCAGGCCGCCACCGCTGACCAGCCGCGCGCCTTCGCTTTGGCCGATGTCGATGTACTTCAAGTCCTGGTCCAACTGGGCCTGGGAAACCACCGGGCCGATGTCGGTCCCGCTTTTGAGGGCGTGGCCGACTTTGATCGACTTCATGCGTTCAGCCATGGCCGCGACGAATTGGTCGTGGATACCGGCGGTGACGATCAGGCGACTGGAGGCCGTGCAGCGTTGGCCGGTGGAGTAGAACGCGCTTTGCACCGCCAACTCGACGGCCTGCTTGAGGTCGGCGTCGTCGAGAATGATCTGCGGATTCTTGCCGCCCATTTCCAACTGCACCTTGGCCTGGCGCGACACACAACTGACCGCGATCTGGCGCCCGACACCCACGGAGCCGGTAAAGCTGATGCCATCGACTTTCGGGCTGTTGACCAATACGTCGCCGACCACACGGCCGCTGCCCATCACCAGGTTGAACACGCCGGCGGGGAAACCGGCGCGGGAGATGATGTCCGCCAGGGCCCAGGCACAGCCCGGCACCAATTCAGCGGGCTTGATCACTACGCAGTTGCCGTAGGCCAGGGCCGGGGCGATCTTCCACGCAGGGATGGCGATCGGGAAGTTCCACGGGGTGATCAGGCCGACTACGCCGAGGGCTTCGCGGGTCACTTCAACATTGACGCCCGGGCGCACCGACGGCACGTAGTCACCGGACAAACGCAGGCATTCACCGGCGAAGAATTTGAAAATGTTGCCGGCACGGGTCACCTCGCCAATGGCTTCGGGCAGGGTCTTGCCCTCTTCTCGGGCCAGCAGCGTGCCGAGCTCTTCGCGGCGGGCGAGGATTTCACTGCCGACTTTATCCAGGGCATCGTGGCGCGCCTGAATCCCCGAGGTGGACCACGCCGGAAAGGCGGCGCGTGCCGCATCGATGGCGGCGTTGACTTGGCTGACATCGGCCTTGGCGTATTCGCCAATCACATCGGACAAGTCCGACGGGTTGAGGTTGACGCAATAGTCGGCACCGGCCACCCATTGGCCGTTGATGTAGTTTTCAAAACGCTGGGCTTGGGACACGAATCTTCTCCTGACGCAAAAGGCCGCTGATCTCTCAGCGGCCTTGTAGATAAGTTATTGCGCGCCTTGCTTGTCGATCAGCGCGGCCAGGGCTTCATATTCTTCAGGCAACAGGTCGGTCAGCGGGGTGCGCACCGGGCCCGCGTCGTAGCCGGCGATTCTGGCGCCAGCCTTGACGATGCTCACGGCATACCCGGCCTTGCGGTTACGGATGTCCAGGTAAGGCAGGAAGAAGTCGTCGATGATCTTGGAGACCGTGGCGTGATCGTCCTTGGCAATCGCGTGGTAGAAGTCCATAGCGGTTTTCGGGATGAAGTTGAACACCGCCGAGGAGTACACCGGCACGCCCAGGGCCTTGTAGGCAGCGGCGTAAACCTCTGCAGTCGGCAAGCCGCCGAGGTAGCTGAAACGATCACCGAGGCGACGGCGGATCGAGACCATCAACTCAATGTCGCCCAGGCCGTCTTTGTAGCCGATCAGGTTCGGGCAGCGTTCGGCCAGGCGTTCCAGCAGTGGTGCGGTCAGGCGGCAGACGTTGCGGTTGTACACCACCACGCCGATTTTTACCGATTTGCACACGGCTTCAACGTGGGCGGCAACCCCGTCCTGGCTGGCTTCGGTGAGGTAGTGCGGCAGCAGCAACAGGCCTTTGGCGCCGAGGCGTTCGGCTTCCTGGGCGTACTCGATGGCCTGGCGGGTCGAACCACCGACACCGGCAAGAATCGGCACGCTGGTGGCGCAGGTATCAACCGCGGTCTTCACCACTTGGGAATATTCGCTGGCGGCGAGGGAAAAAAACTCACCGGTGCCGCCGGCAGCGAAAAGCGCCGTGGCGCCGTAAGGGGCCAGCCACTCCAGACGTTTGATGTAACCCGCCTGGTGGAAATCACCCTGGGCGTTGAAATCGGTCACGGGAAAAGACAGCAGGCCGTGGGAGAGGATGGACTTCAGTTCTTGTGGATTCATTATTCGAACACCCTGGGCAAAGACTTTCTGGCGAAAGGTTGTTGTTGGTTTTGATGATGTCGTACGTCATCGTACAACTATAAAAAGATTCGTCAACTGCAATTCGTCGACGTTGATCCACGAGTGGGTGTTCTGCATCTGCGCTTGACGTAGGAAAGTATTCCTCTATGCTTGCGATAACTGTATATGCATACAGTTATTAAGGAAGATTCCTACGACATAGCAAGGAGCTAACATGTCAGGTCTTGAACTCGCAGCACCCGTAAAAAACCCTCCTGTCCTGCGCTTCGAAGGCGGCGAACACACTGCCATCGGCGACGATACCCTGTTGCGTTTCGCCAAGGACGCTGCGGCCATCCCAGCCCGACAAGTGCAGTTGCACCTGCCCAACGGGCTGGCACTGACCTACGGCCAGATGATTGCGTTGGGCGGTGATTTCTATGGCATCCCGGGCCAGCCCATCAGCGATGGCGCCTCCCCTGCCGAACGCGTGCAACGCTTCACGGCCGCGTTCAACTCGCTGGCGGTGTTGCCGGCCTCGCGAGAGGAAGCAGGCAAGATCCTCGCGGTGATGCAAAAGGAGATCAATGCGGTCAACCAGGCGATCAGGGACGGCAAGCAAGCCCATGAAGCCTACGACGCACTCGGTGATACGTTGTCCGAAGAGTGGAACCGCATCACCGGCGGCGGCAGCGTGGTTTCGGCCCTGGTGCCATTGGGGCGTTATTTGAAGTTGGCGGCCGACAATGCCGACCACTTCGGCGAGTGGGCGTTGTCGGCGTATCTGGCAGGGCACACGGCGGCCTTGCAGCAGGCGGTGGTGGCGCATCAGACCGGCACCGACCAGGCACTGGAACTGGCCTACGCCATGAACAGTTTTGCCGATCACTTTTTGACCGACCTGTTTTCCGCCGGGCACTTGCGCGTTCCACGCAAACAGCTGGCCGCCGTGGTCACGCCGGGTGAGCTGGGTTCGCTGATCAGCCGCTTTATGCACGACGAAGACAGCAAGTTCGGGCTCAAGGTGCGCAATGCGCTGGGGGATCAATGGCACGCGTATGGGGACAAACGCTACTTCGACGCCATCGATGCGGACAATCGGACGCAAGTCAAACGTGCGGTGCAGGCCTCAGCCGATGAAGTCTTCGAAACGTTTACCAGCGGCGTGGCGCCCTCCCCGGCCAATTTCAAGGCGCCGCTGTATGTGCCCGACTTGAACGCCGTACAGAACCCGGCGAACAACTTTTCGCCACTGTTCAAGATGGAGGGTGACAAGGTGCTGCGCCGCAAGGACGTGAATGACCTGAACGACAAGCACTGGACGGATGATTGGTGGGGGTGGAGTACGTATCTGTTGCTCAAGGACTACAAGCCCAACCAACCGGCCAGTTAAGTAAACACGCCATCCGAGACACTGGAGATCAAAATGTGGGAGCGGGCTTGCTCGCGAAGGCGGTGTGTCAGTCTGCACATGCATTAACTTAAAGGACGCATTCGCGAGCAAGCCCGCCCCCACACTTGGATTGCTTTACACCCGGCACAACTCGGTTGCCTGCTTTAACCGCGCTGCGCTTCTGCCTCTTCGTGGGCATGGCGCAGTCGCTCACGGCTGTTGGTCAGGTGCAAGCGCATCGCCGCACGTGCCGCATCCGAATCCTTACGGGCAATCGCCTCGTAGATCTCTTCGTGCTCACGACTCAGGCGCCCCATGTAGTGCTGCTGGTCATCATGGGCCAGGCGTGCCGAATTCAGCCGCGTGCGCGGAATAATGCTGGTGCCCAGATGGGTCATGATGTCGGTGAAGTAGCGGTTGCCGGTGGACAGGGCAATTTCCAGGTGGAAAGCGAAGTCGGAGGCCACCGCATCGCCGGCGTGGGCCGCGCTTTCATTCAGGGCATCGAGGGCTGCGCGCATGGTCGCCAGTTGCGCGTCGGTGCGGCGCAGGGCGGCCAGGCCGGCAGACTCGACTTCCAGGCTGATCCGCAGCTCGAGGATCGCCAGCACATCACGCAGGGTCACGACGGTGGCCGGGTCGATACGGAAACCGCTAGGGCTTGGGGTATCCAGCACAAAGGTGCCGATCCCGTGGCGGGTTTCGACTTGTCCGGCGGCCTGCAAGCGCGAGATCGCTTCACGCACTACGGTGCGACTGACGCCATGGGCTTCCATGATCGCCGACTCGGTGGGCAGCTTGTCGCCACGCTTGAGTTCGCCGTCGCGGATCTGCTCGGACAACACCGTGACCAATTCCTGGGCAAGGCTGCGGCGCTTGCGGGGGAGACGCGGGGCGGTGTTGGCGTTTTCCATGATGAATCATCTTTCTCGGTGAGCTTGAGGGAGCATCATAGCCCATGGCGGTTGTACGATCACCGTCCAGGCACGACTTTCATCTATATCCCGAGCGCAAAAAAATGCCCCGGCACAGGCCGAGGCATCTTTCATGGCTGGCCCGAAGGCGGCAGCCGTTTACTTTACCACTTTCAAACTCGGCCGGCCGCTTGGGCGCGGTGGCTCGGTATCCGGTGGCAGATCATCGCCGTCTTCGCTGTCGATCGATTCGTCATCCTCGAAAGGCGACTCCAGATCAAACACCATGCCTTGGCCATTTTCCCGGGCATAGATGCCGAGGATGGCGCCAATCGGCACGAACAGCGTATGCGGCACACCGCCGAAACGCCCTTCGAAGCTCACCGCCTCGTTGTCCATGTGCAGGTGACGCACGGCACTGGGCGATACGTTCAGCACAATCTGTCCGTCACTGGCAAAACCCTGCGGAACCTGAACCGCAGGAAATTCGGAATTGACCAGCATGTGCGGGGTGCAATCGTTGTCCACAATCCACTCATAGAGCGCGCGGACCAAGTAGGGTCGACTGGAGTTCATCAGCGGCTCCTTAAGCCTTAGCGCATATCGCGTTCGACACCAGACAGACTCGCCTGGAAAGCCTCACGCGCAAACTGGCGCTCCATATAATCAAGCAGCGGCTTGGCCGGCCGCGGCAGTTCAATACCAAGAATCGGCAAACGCCAGAGTATCGGTAATAGGCAGCAATCGACCAAACTTTGTTCCTCACTGAGGAAAAAAGGTTTATCGGCGAACAACGGCGAAACGCCGGTCAGGCTTTCGCGCAATTCCTTACGCGCTTGCGTGCGAACAGCTTCTTTTGTGCGCGAATCCAGAATCACGTCCACCAGCCCGCACCAGTCACGCTGGATCCGATGGATCAGCAGGCGGCTGTTGGCACGTGCCACCGGGTACACCGGCAGTAAAGGCGGATGCGGGTAACGCTCATCCAGGTATTCCATCACTACGGTCGACTCCCACAACGCCAGGTCACGATCGACCAGGGTGGGCAAGCTGCCGTACGGGTTCACTTCGATCAGTTTCGGCGGATGACGGCCCGCCTCCACACTGATGATCTCGGCGCTGACACCCTTCTCGGCGAGCACGATACGCACTCGGTGGGAATAGTGGTCGGCGGGGTCGGAGTAACAGGCCAACCGATTGGTCACGCCCATGGCGGTCCTCCTCGCTTGTTGAAATTATCGAAAGCTCAAAAACGAGCGCGCCCAGAGAGCATCTCTGTAACAACCTGTTGAACCGGGTCGCTACGTATTCAGAGATGCCGCTGGGCGCGCAAGATTAACAGCAATTGCTTACGGTTGGATCAATGCACATCCTTCCAGTATTCGCGTTTGAGCAGATAGGCGAATACGAAGAAGAAGGCCAGGTACAGCAACACATACGTACCGATGCGCTGGTGCTGCAGTTTGACCGGGTTGGCCGAGTAGGCCAGGAAGGTCACGAGGTTTTTTACTTTCTCGTCGAACTGCTCTTCATTCAGCGCTCCGGTCTTGGGCACGATGGTCAGTTGATCGCACGCTTCATGAGTCAAAGGCGTGCCAGTCAACGGGTCATATTGCTTCTTGCCGTTTTCAACGACCTGAACCTGCTTGCATCCTACCACTTGGCGACCCTGCAGGCCGACCAGAACGTTCGGCATGCCGACGTTCGGGAAGACTTTGTTGTTCACGCCGTATGGGCGCGACGGGTCTTCATAGAACGACTTGAGGTAGCCGTAGAGCCAATCGGTGCCACGTACACGGGCGACCAGGGTCAGGTCGGGCGGTGCCGCACCGAACCAGGTCTTGGCGTCAGCCGGCTGCATGCCGATGCTCATGTGGTCGCCGATCTTGGCGCCGCTGAACACCGCGTGACTGAGCATCACGTCATGGGGGATACCCAAGTCATCGGCGACACGCTCGTAACGCTGGAACTTGGCGCTGTGGCAGCCCATGCAGTAGTTGGTAAAGGTGCGCAGACCATCCTGCATGGCGGCCTTGTCGGACACGTCGATGTCGACCTTTTCCAGCTCAGGGCCACCGTGCTCGGCAGCGAAGGACAGCAGCGGCAGGGCCGCAAGCATCAATGCAACGAATAATTTTTTCATCAGCCAGTCACCCTTTCCGGAACCGGTTTGGTCTTCTCTAGCCGGGTATAGAACGGCATCAGAATGAAGTAGGCGAAATACAGGAAGGTGCAGACCTGCGACAGCAACGTACGCTCAGGGGTTGGCGCCAACACGCCGAGGACACCCAGGATCACGAAGGCAATGCAGAACACCCACAGCCAGATTTTGCTCAGCCAACCCTTGTAGCGCATGGACTTGACCGGGCTGCGGTCGAGCCAAGGCAACACGAACAGCACCGCGATGGCCGCGCCCATGGCGATCACGCCCATGAGTTTGTCGGGGATCGCACGCAAAATTGCGTAGAACGGCGTGAAGTACCAGACCGGGGCAATGTGCTCAGGGGTCTTGAAGGCGTTGGCCTGTTCGAAGTTAGGCTTCTCGAGGAAATAGCCGCCCATCTCCGGGAAGAAGAACACGATCGAGCAGAACACGAACAAGAACACCACTACGCCGACAATGTCTTTCACGGTGTAGTAAGGGTGGAACGGAATGCCATCCAACGGGATGCCGTTCTCGTCCTTGTGCTTCTTGATGTCCACACCGTCCGGGTTGTTCGAACCCACTTCGTGCAGTGCCAGGATGTGCAACACCACCAGGCCCAGGATCACGATCGGCAAGGCCACCACGTGCAAGGCGAAGAAGCGGTTCAGGGTGATCCCCGAGATCAGGTAGTCACCACGGATCCACTGGGTCAGGTCGTTGCCGATCACCGGGATCGCACCAAACAACGAGATGATCACCTGGGCGCCCCAGTACGACATCTGGCCCCAAGGCAGCAGGTAGCCCATGAAGGCTTCCGCCATCAGCGCCAGGTAGATCAGCATGCCGAACACCCATACCAGTTCGCGAGGCTTCTGGTACGAGCCGTAGAGCAAACCGCGGAACATGTGCAGGTAGACGACGATAAAGAACGCCGACGCGCCAGTGGAGTGCAGCAGGCGCAGGATCGAGCCGTACTCGACGTCACGCATGATGTATTCGACGGAGGCGAACGCTTCTTCAGCCGACGGCGTGTAGCTCATCGTCAGCCAGACCCCGGTGACGATCTGGTTGACCAACACCAGCAGCGCCAGGGAACCGAAGAAGTAGAAGAAGTTGAAGTTCTTTGGTGCGTAATATTTGCTGAGATGGTCTTCCCACATTTTAGTGGCGGGGAAGCGCGCATCCACCCAATCCATGAACTTGCTCATCACGCGTTCTCCTTATCGAGGCCAATGACAATGAGGTCGTCAGTTTCGTAAGTATGCGGAGGCACGGGCAGGTTCAAAGGCGCGGGCTGAGACTTGTAGACGCGACCGGCGAGGTCGTAGTGCGAGCCGTGGCAGGGGCAGAAATAACCGCCAACCCAGTCTTTGCCCAGGTCGACCGGGGCGACTTCCGGGCGGAACGTCGGCGAGCATCCAAGGTGAGTACAAAGACCGACCAACAGCAGAATCTCTGGCTTGATCGAACGCGCTTCGTTTTTGGCGTAGGCGGGTTGGTCGGACTTCTCGGATTTCGGGTCAGACAACTGGCCTTCGATCTTCTTGAGATTGCCCAGGATTTCCTCAGTACGACGAACAATGAAGACCGGCTGGCCGCGCCACTCAGCAATCATCTGCTGACCTGGTTCGATCTTGCTGATATTCACCTTCACCGGTGCACCTGCGGCTTTCGCCTTGGCACTGGGAAACCATGACCCCACGAACGGGACCGCAGCCCCCACCGCTCCTGCAGCACCCACCACGGATGTGGCTGCTACCAAGAAGCGACGCCGGCCTGCATTCACGCCGTCATTGCTCATTCAGTCCTCTCCCATCAGCTTTTTGGCCTGTTAAATCAGGCGTCTACTAAGTGTTGAATCTTTGCTTATAAAAATTTTGCCGAATGGTAATGAAAAGCCCCACGTATGACAAGGGAATTGCCCGGGGCTCAGCCTCCAGGCCCTGTAGTATAGGGGGTCTACGGATGTGGCAAGTTGTCACGCACAAATTTGTGCATAAATCGCAGGCAATAAAAAACGCCCAGCTCCGTAAGGAGGCTGGGCGCTTTTGTGGAACGTAAAGCGAATTAACGCTTCGAGTACTGCGGACGCTTACGCGCTTTACGCAGACCGACTTTCTTACGTTCAACTTCACGAGCATCGCGAGTCACGAAGCCAGCTTTGCGCAGAGCGCCACGCAGGGTTTCGTCGTACTGCATCAGAGCGCGAGTGATACCGTGGCGGATTGCGCCAGCTTGACCACTTACACCGCCACCGATAACGGTGACGTAGATGTCGAACTTTTCAACGGTCTCGGTCAGTTCCAGCGGCTGACGAACTACCATGCGGGCAGTTTCGCGGCCGAAGAAGTTGTCCAGGGAGCGGTTGTTGATCGAGATGTTACCAGTGCCCGGACGCAGGAAAACGCGTGCGGTTGCGGTTTTGCGACGGCCAGTGCCGTAATTTTGAGTCGCCGACATAATGAACTATTCCGTTAAAACTTCAGTTCTTGGGGCTGCTGAGCAGCATGAGGGTGTACAGCGCCCGCATAGACTTTCAGCTTGCGAAACATATCGCGACCCAGTGGGCCCTTAGGCAGCATACCTTTGACCGCGATTTCGATCGGGGCTTCAGGCTTCTTGGAGATCAGGCCTTCGAAGTTCGAAGACTTGATGCCACCTGGGAAACCGGAGTGACGGTAGTACATTTTGTCTTGAGCTTTGTTGCCGGTAACACGTACCTGCTCAGCGTTGATGATCACGATGTAGTCACCGGTATCAACGTGAGGGGTGTATTCAGGCTTGTGCTTGCCACGCAGACGGCTAGCGACTTCAGTGGCCAGACGACCCAGAGTCTGACCAGCGGCGTCGACGACAAACCAGTCGCGCTGAACTGTTTCCGGTTTTGCAGTATAAGTAGACATTCTTTAATAGCCTCAGGGGCCGCCCTGTAAATTAGACGGCGGATCTTACTGAATAGTGCGTACTTTGACAAGTCAAAGGCAGCCGGATACAGACGCTATCGGGGGCTCGGGTCGGCGCGTCCGTTCAACGGCAAGATTCTTCGGCAGGCGGCGCATCACTTCCACTGCAGAAAGAGGTGGGCAATTATGCAGATTGCGAAAAAAAATTCAACCTGCTTTTATGATTGTTTTCCCTGAAGGAGTACCCGATGGATTATCGACAGCTGGGCCGTACGGATCTGAACGTGAGCGCGATAGCCTTGGGCACCATGACCTGGGGCGAGCAGAACAGCGAAGCAGAGGCCTTCGCCCAGATCGAACGGGCCAAGGCCGCGGGGATCAACTTCCTCGACACAGCGGAAATGTACCCGGTGCCGCCCAAGGCCGACACCTATGCCACCACCGAGCGCTACATCGGTAATTACTTCAAAAGCCGTGGCGATCGTGCCGACTGGATCCTCGCCAGCAAGATCGCCGGCCCCGGCAACACCATCGACTACATCCGCGACGGCCACCTGCGCCACAACCGCAAGCACATCGCCGCCGCCCTGGACGCCAGCCTCAAGCGCTTGCAGACCGACTGGATCGACCTCTACCAACTGCACTGGCCGGAACGCAGCACCAACTTCTTCGGCCAACTGAGCTACAAGCACAAGGACGAAGACGACCTCACCCCGCTGGAGGAAACCCTCGAAGCGCTGGACGAACAGGTCAAGGCCGGCAAGATCCGCCACATCGGCCTGTCCAACGAAACCCCTTGGGGCACCATGAAATTCCTCGCCCTGGCCGAAGCCCGTGGCTGGAGCCGTGCGGTATCGATCCAGAACCCCTACAACCTGCTCAACCGCAGCTTTGAAGTGGGCCTGGCGGAAGTCGCGATTCGCGAGCAATGCGGCCTGCTGGCCTACTCGCCCCTGGCGTTCGGCATGCTCAGTGGCAAATACGAAAATGGCGCACGCCCGGCCAAGGCGCGGCTGACCGAATACAGCCGCTTCAGCCGCTACTTCAACCCGCAGTCGGAAGCGGCGTGCAGCCGTTATGTAGCGCTGGCCCGAGAACATGGTCTGGACCCGGCGCAGATGGCGTTGGCATTTGTGACCCAGCAGCCGTTTGTGACCAGCAACATCATTGGCGCCACGTCGCTTCAGCAACTAGATAGCAACATTGCCAGTGCCGATCTGAAACTGTCCAAAGAGGTGTTGGAGGGGATTGAGGCGATTCAGAAGGATCATCCGAACCCTGCGCCTTGATTGATCTGTAGACCGCCATCACAGGCAAGCTCCTACATTTTGACGGGTGAACACCGTCAAATGTGGGAGCTGGCTTGCCTGCGATGAGGCCCTCAAACACACCGCATCACTTAAAGCGCCCGCGCAATGATCTCCTTCATGATCTCATTGGTCCCCGCATAAATCCGCTGCACCCGCGCATCCGCCCAGGCCCGCGCAATCGGGTATTCCCACATAAAGCCGTAGCCACCGTGCAACTGCACGCACTCATCGAGCACCTTGCATTGCAGGTCCGTGGCCCAATACTTGGCCATTGCGGCAGTCGGCACGTCCAGCTTGCCCTCCAGATGCAACGCTATGCACTTGTCGACAAACACGCGGCCGATCTGAATCTCGGTGGCCATTTCCGCCAGCTTGAAGCGAGTGTTCTGAAAATCCGCAATCGCCTTGCCAAACGCCTTGCGCTCGCGGGTGTATTCCAGGGTCCATTGCAGTGCCGCCTCGGCCGATGACACGGCGCCGATTGCCACCGTCAAACGCTCCTGAGGCAACTCCTGCATCAGATACGCGAACCCCGCACCGGCCTGGCCCAGCAGGTTCTCCTTGGGCACGCGCACGTCCTGGAAGAACAGCTCCGAGGTGTCCTGGGCCTTCATGCCGACCTTCTCCAGGCGCTTGCCCTTGGCGAAGCCCGGTGTGTCGGCCTCCACCAGAAACAGGCTGGTGCCCTTGGCGCCCGCCTTGGGATCGGTCTTGGCCACCACGATCACCAACTCAGCCAGATAGCCGTTGGTGATAAAGGTCTTCGAACCGTTGATCACATATTCATCGCCATCCAGCACGGCGGTGGTCTTGACCCCTTGCAGGTCGGAACCGGCACCTGGCTCGGTCATCGCAATCGCCGTGACCATCTCACCGGAGATCAGTTTGGGCAGGTATTTGTGCTTCAACGCCTCGCTGCCGTAATGCAGGATGTACGGCGCGACAATGTCCGAATGCAGGGAAAAACCGATCCCGGTCAGCCCCAGCCGGGCAACCTCCTCGATCACCACCGCGCTGTACAGAAAGTCCGCACCCAACCCGCCGTATGCCTCCGGCAGGTGGGAACACAACATCCCCGCCTCCCCCGCCTTGCTCCACAAGGCTCGGTCGATATAGCCCTGCTTCTCCCATTGCCCATGGAACGGCACCGCGTCTTTTTCGAGGAAGGTGCGCACGCTCTCGCGAAAGAGTTCGTGCTCCGGGCTGTACAAGGTTCTGGGAATCATGGGTCACCTGCGAGGATTGTCGGACAAAGACGAGCCCACAGAGACTATGCCGCGAAGGCAGCACGGGACACTGGACACATGCGACAAAAAATAAGACGATCCAGCCGTCTGGTGACCACTTTCCCCTATAAGAATAAATGAAATTATGTCTAACCAAATCTCCACGCCCTTGCGGCGCGTCAGCATTTTGGCCATTGATCGGGTATTCGCTTCAACCCTCATGCAAGCCAAGGATTTCTTCCACCTCGCCAGCCTGCGTTACGGCAAGCAACAAGGTCTGGGCCTGATCCCGGCGTTCGAAACGCGCCTGGTCAGCCCCGACGGGCAGTCGGTACGCAGCTTCAGTGATGTGATCATGCCGGTGGATGGCGGCCTGGAAGACGCCGACATCATCGTGCTCCCGGCCTTCTGGGACGACTTCGACGCCCTCTGCAGCCGCTACCCGCAAGTGCTGCCGTGGCTGCGCGCGCAACACGCACGCGGCGCCGTGCTCTGCGGCGAAGCCACCGGGGTGTTCTGGCTGGCCGAAGCCGGCTTGCTCGATGGCAAGGAGGCAACCACCTATTGGCGCTTTTTCAACGCCTTCAGCGAACGCTTCCCACGGGTACAACTCAACCAGGACAAGCACCTCACCGACGCCGACAACCTGTACTGCGCCGGCGGCACCACCTCGGCGTGCGACCTCTACATCTACCTGATCGAACGCTTCTGCGGCGCCAACATCGCCCAGGCCGTAGCCCGCGACATTCTCTACGAAGTGCAACGTAACTATTCGCCGGGACGTATCGGTTTCGGTGGGCAGAAGCTGCACCAGGACGTGATCATCCTGCAGATCCAGCACTGGCTCGAAGAGCACTTCGCCGACAAGTTCCGCTTCGAAGACGTTGCCCGGGAACACGGCATGAGCATCCGCAACTTCATGCGCCGCTTCCAGACGGCGACGGGCGACAAGCCATTGCACTATCTGCAACGCCTGCGCATCGAGACGGCCAAGGGACTGCTGTCAGGCAGTCGCAAGAGCATCAAGACCATCAGTTACGAGGTGGGTTACGACGATGCGAGCTTCTTTGCGCGGTTGTTCAGGCAGCACACGGAACTGTCGCCGAACCAATACCGCCAGCAGTTCCAGCAGGCGGCATAGGCAAGGCTGAACGCGGTAAAAAATGTGGGAGCGGGCTTGCTCGCGAATGCGGTGGGTCAGTCAACATCATCAGTGACTGACAGTCCGCATTCGCGAGCAAGCCCGCTCCCACATTTGATCTATAGCGTTCTCAGGGCTTATGGCCGCGCGCGAGGAACTCGTGGGATTGCATTTCCAGCAAGCGACTCAGGGTCCGCTGGAATTCAAAGGTCAATCGACCGCCGGTGTACAGATCCTTCAACTCGACTTCCGCCGAGATGATCAGCTTCACGTTACGGTCGTAGAACTCATCGACCATGTTGATAAACCGCCGCGCGATGTCGTCGGTGGTCACGCTCATCTGCTCCACACCGCTCAAGATCACCGCATGGAAGATCTTGCCCAGCTCGATGTAGTCGTTCTGGCTGCGCGGGCCGTCGCACAGGGCGCGGAAGTCGAACCACGCCACGTCATCGCAAGTACGCAACGCGATGATTTCGCGGTTTTCGATGATCAACTTGTCGTTTTCCACCGCCTGGGTGCATTCCGGCGTCAGGGCGCGAAAGCTCTTTTTCAGGCTTTCGTGCGCCGCTTCGTTGAGCGGGAAGTGGAACAGTTCCGCTTGCTCAAGGTGACGCAGGCGGTAGTCGACGCCACTGTCGACGTTGACGATTTCGGTGTTCTGCTTGATCAGCGCGATGGCCGGCAGGAAGCGCGCGCGTTGCAGGCCGTCCTTGTACAGGCCGTCGGGCACGATGTTCGAGGTGGCGACCAGGGTCACGCCGTTCTTGAACAACTCTTCCATCAGGGTGCCAAGGATCATGGCATCGGTGATGTCGGAGACGAAGAACTCATCGAAGCAGATCACCCGCGCTTCGTCGGAGAAGCGCTTGGCAATGATGGTCAGCGGGTTTTTCTCGCCCGGCAGGGTCTTCATTTCTTCGTGCACGCGCTTCATGAAGCGGTGGAAGTGCGTCCGGACCTTTTCCTTGAACGGCAGCGCTTCGAAGAAGGTGTCCACCAGATAGGTCTTGCCGCGGCCGACGCCGCCCCAGAAATACAGGCCTTTGACTGGCGTGCGGTCTTTCTTGCCGAACAGCTTGCCGAGCATCCCTGGCTTGCTTTGCGAGGCCGCGACGAGATCGTCGTACAGGCGCTGCAAATGACGCACCGCCGTTTCCTGGGCTGCGTCATGGAAGAATTCAGGGCGTTTCAGATCAGCTTGGTATCGTTCTAGGGGCGTCATAATTTCGTTAGCAAGGCAACAAAAACGGGCCGTCACTGTAACGACGGCCCTGATTAATGGCAATCAACCCTTGGTCGGGTCAATCCTCGATGGGGGTCAACGCAACGCGCAAGGCGGCGATGGCAGCGTCACGGGAGGCGTCGTCAGCGAACTGCGCGCTGTCGGCCACGGCCGCGCCGTCCAGCCATACGCTGAAGCCCAGGGCTTCGGTGCGTACGTCCAGTGCGTCGCCGTTTTGCAGCGCCTTGGTGACGGCGCCAGCGGCTTTACCGTCGGCAAAGTTGCGCGACAGCAACAATTGCTCGCCATCGGCGGCCAGCAGGCGGAACCGGAAGCTGCCGTCATCCTCGCGGAAGCTCACGAAACGCGCCGCTTTCGCCGCTTTCTTCTTGGTCGCGACCGGTGCCGCGGCCTGCTCGACGAACGAACGCAGGCCCACCGCCTCACGCAACTCGGCGAGGAACGGTGCCGCCACGGCGCGGGCTTTCTTGGCGCCGACCAACAACAGGTCTTCCATGTCCGACGGGCGCGACATCAGTTGGTGATAACGCTCGCGGGCTTCGCCCAGTTGACCGTCCAGCAATTGGAACAGACGGGCCTTGGCCTCGCCCCAACCCAGACCTTGCAGCAGCTCAGCGCGGAATTCTTCTTCCTGGGGCTTGCTGGCAAACGCCTGGTACAGGGTGAACAGGTGGGAGTTGTCCGGGTCCTTGGCTTCGCCCGGCGCACGGGAGTCCGTGACGATCCGCGAGATCGCGTCCTTCATGTCCTTGGCGCTGGTGAACAACGGGATGGTGTTGTCGTAGCTCTTGGACATCTTGCGGCCATCCAGGCCCGGCAAGGTGGCGACGCTTTCTTCGATCAGCGCCTCGGGCATGGTGAAGAACTCCTTGCCCTTGCCAAACAGGTGGTTGAAGCGCTGGCCGATGTCACGGGCCATTTCCACGTGCTGGATCTGGTCGCGGCCGACCGGCACCTTGTGCGCGTTGAACATCAGGATGTCCGCCGCCATCAGCACCGGGTAGCTGTACAGGCCCATGGTGATGCCCGCATCCGGGTCTTCGCCGGCTTCCACGTTCTTGTCCACCGAGGCCTTGTACGCGTGGGCGCGGTTGAGCAGGCCCTTGGCGGCAACGCAGGTGAGCAGCCAGGTCAGCTCGGGGATTTCCGGGATGTCGGACTGGCGGTAGAAGGTCACCCGGTTCACATCCAGGCCACCGGCCAGCCAGGTCGCGGCGATTTCCATGCGCGAGCGCTGGATGCGCTGCGGGTCATCGCATTTGATCAGGGCGTGGTAGTCGGCCAGGAAGTAGAAGGAGTCGGCATTGGCATCCTGGCTGGCGAGGATCGCCGGGCGGATCGCACCGGCGTAGTTGCCCAGGTGCGGCGTGCCGGTGGTGGTGATGCCGGTGAGGATACGGGTACGAGTCGTCATGGGTAATCGCTTATCAGACTGCTATCAATTCGAGAGGCGCGGCAGCACCAGATCCTTGAGATCGGTGAGCTTGCCATGAAAAAAGTGCCCGCATTCTGCCACTTTCAGCAGCTCATGGGGGCGATTCAAGGCGGCGGACCAGTCGTAGACGGTCTGCGGATCGACCACTTCGTCGGTTTCCGGCTGGATCAGGGTCAGTGGGCAGCCCTGTGGCAACACATCGGTATCACGCAGGCGCATCACTGCCGCGGCGACCATGAACAGGTGCGCGAGTTTTTCGCCCTTGGCTTCCAGACGCCCGCCAAGGCTCGCGGCGACATAACCGCCAAAGGAAAAACCGAGCAGGGTCAGCGGCAAACCGGGATGCTTTTCCCGCAGCCAGGTGGCGGCCGCTTCGGCATCGTCCACTTCGCCGGTGCTCATGTCGTGACTGCCGGCGCTCGCGCCGACGCCACGATAGTTGAAACGCAAAGTGATCAAACCGGCATCGCGGGCGGTGCGTTGCAGGGTCGATACGACTTTATTGAGCATGGTCCCGCCCTGCACCGGGTTAGGATGGCAGATCAGCGCCAGGCCACGTGGCTCGGGGTGATCCAGGTACAAGGCTTCCAATTGGCCTACCGGGCCATCGATCAAAACAGGGGTTTCACGCATGAGCAAGAGATGAACTCCGTGACCTCTCAAAGGGTCGACTCGTCTAGCTAAAAGTCTGTGCATGGCATCATTGCGAGGTTAATCGCGGTATACAGCGCAGGTTTGAGCCGTTAACGTAAAGCAAAGCCGTTTATAGAGGAAGGACTCGTGGAACACTCGCTCTTAGTTTGGTTGTTGCCGACTCTTGCCCTGGTTGCCGGTGTCGCCATTGGATTCCTGGTCGCTCGCCTGCTGCCGAATGCCGCGCCTAACCGCACGCAGCGTCAGTTGGATGACATTCAGGAACGTTTTGACAGTTATCAGAACGAGGTGGTTACCCACTTCAACAGCACCGCAAATCTGGTCAAGAAACTCACCCAGAGCTATCAGGAAGTACAGGATCACCTCGCGGACGGCGCCAACCGCCTCGCCCTCGACGACATCACCCGCCAGCGTCTGCTGGCCGCGCTGCATTCCGATGCCCCGCAAACCCCACGGGAGCGCCTGACCCCGCCACGGGAAAACCAGGAGCCACCACGGGACTACGCGCCAAAAACGCCGAACGCCCCAGGCATGCTGGATGAGCATTACGGCTTGAAGAAGTAAGTTTTCTTCAGGCACTAAAAAGCCCGGCTGATCGATGATCAGCCGGGCTTTTTGTTGGCTTCATTTTACAGAACAGTGGAGATCCAATGTGGGACCGGGTGCAGCCTCAAGCCGGTTGTTGTTCCTGCAACAACCCACCCTCAATCCGCACATGCCGCCCATGGAAGCGCTTGAGGCTGCTGCGATGGCCCACGCTGACGATGCTCAACCCCGGCAATTCATCGATCAACGCCTGGTACAGCGTCGCCTCATCCTCTTCATCCATGGCCGAGGTCGCTTCGTCCATGTACAGCCACTGCGGCGCAAACAATAGCGCGCGGGCAAACGCCAAACGCTGCTGCTCACCCGGCGAAAGCATGCGCTGCCAGTGGTTGGCTTCGTCCAGGCGCGCCACCAGATGGGGCAAGCGGCAGGTCTGCAGCACCTGTGCATAACGTTGCGCCGGGTAGGCGCTGTCGTCCTGTGGATAACTCAGTACGGCTTTCAAGGTGCCAATCGGCAGATAAGGCTTTTGCGGCAGGAACAGATAACGCGCCGCCGGCAGGCGAATGCTGCCGTGCCCCGCTGGCCACAAATGCCCCATCGCACGCAGCAAGGTACTTTTGCCGCTGCCGGAACGCCCGCTGAGCATCACGCGCTGGCCGGGCTCGACACTCATGTCGGCATCGCTCAGCAGGTGGCGGCCATCGGCCAGGTCCATCCGCAGCCCTTGCACCACCAGGCGCTCGCCTTCCGAACGCACATCGATCGCCGGCGGGCGCTGCTCGTTTTCACTCATGGCCTGTTGAAAGCTCAGCAGACGATCACTGGTGGCACGCCACGACGCCAGGTCCGAGTACGCGTTGATAAACCAGCTGAAGTTCTCTTGCACGTTGCCGAACGCCGAGTTGATTTGCATCAGCTCGCCCAACTCGATCTTGCCGGCGAAGTAACGCGGCGCGGCGACGATAAACGGGAAGATGATCGCGATCTGGCTGTAGCCGGCAGTGAAAAACGTCAGGCGCTTGGACACTTTCATGATGTCCCAGAAGTTGTGCCAGACCTTGCTGAAACGTGCGCTCAAGCGCTGTTTTTCATTCGGTTCGCCGTTATACAGCGCGATGCTCTCAGCGTTCTCACGCACCCGCACCATGGAGAAACGCAAGTCCGCTTCAAAGCGTTGTTGTTGGTTGTTCAAGCCGATCAAGCGACGGCCGATCAGGTGGGTCAGCCAACTGCCCACGGCGGCGTACAGCAACGCGCACCAGAACATGTAGCCGGGGATGGTGATGCCAAACACGTCGATACTGCCCGACACGCCCCACAGGATGATCGAGAACGACACCAGGCTGACCACATTGCGCAACAACCCCAGGCCCAGGCTCAAGGAACTGGAGGTGAAGTTGTTGAGGTCTTCGGAAATCCGCTGGTCCGGGTTATCGGTGTAACCGCCCTGCTCCAGCTGGTAATAGTTTTTGTCGGCGAGCCAGCGGGCGAAGTGTTTTTCGGTAAGCCAGGCCCGCCAGCGGATGGTCAGCATCTGGGTCAGGTACAGGCGGTACACCGCCCCCAGAATCGCCACGGCGGCAATCGCGCAGAAATAGCCGATCAACTGCCAGAACGCGGCGGTGTCCTTGTGTTCAAGGGCGTTGTAGAAATCCTTGTACCAGTGGTTGATCCACACCGAAATCGCCACGCTGAACAGCGACAAGCCAATCACCGCCGCCAGCAGCAGCCACGCCTTGCCCTTCTCTTCACTGCGCCAATACGGCGTGATCATCGCCCAGGTTCGGCGCAGGAATTGCCCACGCACCGCGTCATTGACCGCGCAATACTCAGCGTTCTGATTCATCGTTCAGGCTCTGTAAGGAAATGTAACAGACGTTTGAACCGATCATAGACGATCGGTTCAGGGCTCCGTGCGGCCTGAAGCGGGTTGTTCAGACTTCGTTCAGCGGCGTACCGGACGCTTTTGCAGTTTGCGCTGCAAGGTACGACGGTGCATGCCCAGGGCGCGGGCAGTGGCGGAGATGTTGCCTTCGTGCTCGGTCAACACCCGCTGGATGTGTTCCCACTGCAAGCGGTCCACCGACATCGGGTTTTCCGGCACCAGGGTGTCGAGGTCGGCATGCTCGGAAAGCAAGGCGGCCAGCACGTCGTCGGCGTCCGCCGGTTTGCACAGGTAGTTGCACGCGCCGCGCTTGATCGCCTCGACGGCGGTGGCAATGCTGGAGTAGCCGGTGAGGATCACCACGCGCATTTCCGGGTCGAGCTCCAGCAGCTTGGGCAACAGCACCAGGCCGGAATCGCCGTCCATTTTCAGGTCGAGCGCGGCGTAGTCCGGCAGATCGGCCTGGGCGATGGTCAGGCCTTCTTCGGCGGAACCGGCGGTGCTCACGCGGAAACCGCGACGGCTCATGGCGCGTGCCATCACGCGGGTAAAGGTGGCGTCGTCATCTACCAGCAACAGGTGCGGCAGTTCTTCGCCTTCGACTTGGATCTCGTCACTCATCGATATCTCCTCGTGCGACACGGGGCAGGCGCAGCTCGGTGAGCGTGCCACCTTCCTCATGACTATAGAGCTTCACTGAGCCGCCCGCGCGGGTCACGCTGGCCTTGCTCAAAAACAGGCCGAGGCCGAAGCCTTTGCCCTTGGTGGTAAAGAACGGTTTGCCGATCTGCTCGGCAATGGCCAACGGCACGCCCGCGCCGTGGTCACGAATATTGATGGTCACGTGTTCCGCATCCCAGTCCAGCTGCACGCCCAGGCCTTCGGGGCAGGCGTCAGCGGCATTGTTCAACAGGTTGAGCAACGCCTGGGTCAGGTCGGGCGGCGGCGCCATGCGCGGGACGGTGCCTTGCCCAAGCAGGTGGAAGCGGTAACTGGCTTCGGGGCGCATCAGGTGCCAGCGGTTCAAGGCTTCGTCGAGCCACTGGGTCACGTCCTGCATCTCCACCGCCAGGCGGCGATTGGCTTCGGCGGCGCGCACCAGTTGCTGCAAGGTCTGCTTGCATTGCTTGACCTGCTCCTGCAACACCCCGAGGTCTTCCTGCAGGGCAGGGTCGTGGTGGTCTTGAATGATTTCCTTGAGCAGTACGCTCATGGTCGCCAGCGGCGTACCCAACTCATGCGCCGCACCGGCGGCCTGGGTGGCCACGGCCAGCAGTTGCTGATCGCGCAGGCCTTCTTCCCGCCGAATGGCGCGCAGCTGTTCCTGGCGGCGCAACTCTTCGGCCATGCGCGCAGCGAAAAAGGTGATGACCGCGGCGGACAGGGCAAAACTCAACCACATCCCGTAGATCTGCAGGTTTTCCCGGGCAATGGGAAAGGTCTGCAGCGGATAGAAGCGCGCCAGCAACAAGGTGTAGAGGGTCAGGGCGATGCCCGACAGCACCACCGAATAGCGCCACGGCAACGTCACGGCGGCGATGGTCAACGGCACCAGGTAATACGAAACGAACGGATTGGTGGAACCGCCGGAGAAATACAGCAACACACTGTGGATAAACAGGTCGCAGGCCAATTGCAGCGCATATTCCAACTCGGTCACCGGCCACGTGGTGCGCAGGCGGATCGCGGTAAACACGCACAGCACGGTGGAAAAACCCAGGGTCACACCCAGTTGCAGCCACGGCAGTGGCAACAGGTCGAACCAATAGGCAAGCCCAACGGAGCCGGCCTGTGCGGCCAGGACCAGCGTGCGGATGAACGTCAGGCGCCAGAGGTTCTGGCGAGTGGCGGAAGTCAGTTTTACGGCGGCGAGCATGAGCTCTCCCGGTGAGCGCTGCAGGCGGATCGGCAGGAGTATAAACGATGCCGGCCGGCTGGCACGGCGCGTGTGGCTCTTTGCCGCAGGGCCGGCGAATGACCGTTCGTCGGCCCCACACAACTTGTAGCGAATGTGTAAACCCGAAGAACCCGATGCCACCGTCTACAGTCTTATCGAACACGACTATCCCAAGGAGCTCTCATGTCTCGTTTCACTCGCAGCGCAGCCGTCATCACCCTCAGCGTCGGCACCCTGGTCAGCGTGCCTGCATTGGCCGCCGACGCACTGAACTACAACCAGATTTCCCTGCGCGCCGAGGTCAGCCAGGAAGTTGCCCGCGACAAGATGATCGTGACCCTCTACACCGAATCCCAGAACAGCGACCCGGCCAAGCTCGCCGCTGAAATCACCACCACCATGAACAAGGCCCTGGGCCAGGCGCGCGAAGTCAAAGGCGTGACCCTGCGCCAGGGCAGTCGCAACAGCTACCCGATCTACGACAACAAGAACCAGAAGATCACCGGCTGGCGCGAGCGTGCCGAACTGCGCCTGGAAAGCGCGGACTTCCCGGCACTGTCCAAGCTCACCGGCGAACTGCTCAACACGCTGAAAATGGACAGCATGGATTTCGCCATCGCCGATGCCACGCGCAAGGCCAGCGAAGATTCATTGCTCAAGGACGCCGTCGCCGCCTTCAAGGCCCGTGCGCAACTGGCCACCGACGCGTTGGGTGGCAAGGGCTACAAGATCGTCAACCTGAACTTCAACACCAACGGCTATCCGCAACCCTACGCACGCGGTGGAATGATGATGAAAGCCGCCGCGATGGACTCGGCGCCGACACCGGACGTGGAGGCTGGCACCAGCCAGGTCAACATGAGTGCCGACGGGGTGATTGAAGTCTTGCAATAACTTCACGAACAGGCGGTAACAACGGCGCATTCCTCGCAGGTTTGCGCCTTTTTCTTGGGCGTCGTCATATGCCGCAGCATGTTCTCTGGAATCCCCGGCAGGATTTTCCCGACACAGAGAGTGCCGCAGCGACAGGGAGTGCTGCGTAGGCATATTGTCTACCTCACGAGAACCCAGCTCATGTCTATCTCTGCAATTTACACCGCGCCTCTCCAACAACATTCCACCCATTTACCCACGCCCTCTCCCGTAGCGCCGGTGCCACAGGCCGGCGCCGGTACAACGGCGTCGCCCCACGAGACCGCTCTGCTCAACGCCTACATTGCGGCGGTACAACGTAAAGTACTGCACAACGATGCCGGTCTGGTGAAGGTGCCGCCCCAGAGCACCCTGGGCCAATGGCTGGAGCTGTATCGGGCCCAAGTGGAACACCCGGTTGTGCAACGCTGGATGCACGATCAGAAGATCGATCCCTCTGCCCTGCTTTCAATCGACCCCTTCAAGGGCACGCTGACCGTCGGGGTCGACGCACAGAACAAAACCTTTTCGCTCTCGGACACCTCCGGCTGGGGCCAGGTTTCTGGCCCGTTGCTGGCCGCTGCAAAAGTGATCGCCCCCGAAAACAAAGGTGCCTTGCGCGTACGATTCGGTGATGGCTACACACAGGTCAGCGCCAAAGTGGTGGCGAACTTCCAGGGCATCGCGCTTCCTACAAACCGTTCCAAGGCCAGTGACCAAATCAAGCATCTGGAGCAGCAAAAAGCCTTCGACCCTATCCCGGCGGACGACCGTGTGCGCCCGGCCAGCAGCCGTTCAGCGGAAGCCCTGGAGGTGCACAAAAAAAATGCAGCCACGTTCTACAGCAGTGCTCCGCAAGCGCTGGAGTACAAGCATCTGGCAGTCGATGTTGCGACTAACCTGCCTGACACACGGGCAGAAGCAAAGAAGTGGGCAGAGGCACTCATTTTCAAGTTGACCGGCAAACATGTCGACGCGGACACCCTCTATTTCAATCGCTTCGACAACTACAACACACCGATGTTCGGAGCCACCGCCTCAGGCACCGAGCATTTCAACGATGAGCCAAAATCGTCGTTGCGCCTGCCCGATGCACTGCTGAAAAACTTCTCCGAACATGACGCAATTCCAGGCGAACTGGATGCTCACGCCGGTATATACACCGTCGGATACGGCGCAGGTGCAACAGGCGGATACGGCGCCCGTAACGAATTCCCCTTGGCCCCATCCAAACTCATGCACGAGAGCTGGAAAACCGATTTCCAAGGCCAAATGGACAAGAAGATCGACAAGTTCTGGAGCACGCATACCGAAAGCTATGAGACCGCCATCAAAGGAGAGTTCACCTACCAGGCCCGCAAACAATTGAAGGAGGCCGAGGCCAGGCCCGCGGCAGAACAAGCGGTGCAGGCTCCCGAACATCGATTTACGCGCGACGACTACCGCTTGGTTATGGGCGCCGTGTCCAACCTGCCACTCGATGAAAACGCGCCGCTAAGCGTTGAGCAGCTCAAGGCCAAGGCTCCAGCCAACGGAGTTGTGAAGGCGTACGCCCTCAACATCCACGGGATTACGTCCAGCGATATTGTGCGATTCAGTGCGGACGACGGTAGTCGGCAAGTCATCTACATACCCGGAGCCGTGCCGGCGTTTCTGAGATTTGATTCTCTCGACCAGTTGAACAAGTGGATCACTAACCAAGCCGATGACCCTAAAAAACGCGAGGCCCTGGCCGCTCATTTTCCGCTGGCCTCTCGACAAGACCATGCGCATAAGCCAGGCGTGGGTGAGAGTATTCTTGAGGGGTTGATCCCAGGACTCGCTCTTGCGACTTCGGTGATTAAATCCAAAGGTCTGGACACCGTACTCAGCGAAATGGCAGACGGTAGCCTGAAGGGGCCGGCCGTCAGTGCCAGCCACTCAAAGATCGAGGGCGATGTGTTTTCCACACTGACATCTGCCAGCAAGGTGCGTATGAGCAGCGATGCAGACATCGTGATCAAATCCAACAGCGAGGTGATCCGGGATACTTGGCTGAACGACATTACCGTGGCCGCAGGCTTACTGGCCAAGCTTGCCCCCATCGCGGCACCGGTAGCGGCTGCCGCAGTCATCACAGGCTTGGCTGAGGTGGCGCTGGGAGCAGAAAAGGCATCATCCGGTGACACCCAGGCTGAACGCAAGGACGGTGCGTCCAAGGCATTCGATGGTGTGCTGAACGTGTTGTTCTCGGCCGGCGCCAGCACCGTCCCCAAAGATCCTTTTGCTCTACCTCCCGAGAATGAAATAGCTGCGCAGGAGCCGATGCCTCGACCTGACGTCAATGCCGGTGAAGAGCCACAACCGGGGTCATCCAGCGGTAAGCCCGTTGTGCCCGCCCCTGAGGCGGGGCCTGCGGCCAGATCCAAATCGCTCATTCCCTTGGCTCAATACGCTGTTCCGGAAGGCGAAGCGCTGATAAAGAACGCCACCGCCGACGCGAAGGGGGTCTATCGAGTGAGCGACAGCGACGGGGTGCTGCATCAATACGTGCGCCTTACCGATGAAACAGGCACAAGTAAGGTATTTGAAATATCAGGTCGCTACAGGACGGGGAACTCATTCGCCAAAATCATTGATCCCAATAATGGCGCGGGTCTGATAGTGATAACACCCGGCCGCAATGGCGAGTGGGCGCGAGCTCCAGCCGATGGCGGTACATGGTGGAAACGTACACCTTCGCCAACACCAAGCCTGGAACCCAGGACACCGCCAAAACTATCGGATCAGTTCCTTGAAGTCGATGGCACAAAAATCAAGGGCTCCGAAAAACTGGACAATTACTTCAATCTTGATGGCAACGACTACGTTTACGGCATTGCTGTGGGCGATGACGGTGAAGTCATCCCGCAAATTTCCTGGACATCTGAAGAGAATCCCGCATTAGCCACTCCACCACCTACCGAATACAATTCGGCGTTCGGCACCAATGAATACACAGAACAGTTCCTTAAAGATTTAAACCGCAGCAAGCTCACCATACAAGCCCCCGGTGACATCAAACTGGAAATTGATATCGGTAAACAAATACGAGAGCTTGAATTGGAAAAGGGCAGATTCCTATCCACGGCCGAAATGGATGAACTCAAACAAAAAGCTATCGAATCGATTGAGAAGCTTATTCCTGACCCCGCGCTGAGAAGACGCATATCTGAACTTGCCAATCAATGGGCACTCGGCGCGGCCACGGATGAATTCAGAACGTCTCGATTCAAAGGTGAGTTTTTTGGAAGCGGACGTGACCCGCATTTTTACGTCAACTATGATCCGGCAAACGATGCAACCACGGTCACGGCCAAGTCCGATTTTATAGTCACCAAACTAGATGAACAGAATGGTGAGCTTGAGCGCCTTAATGATCTGGATGTAAAAGCATCCAGAACACTCACCCTCCGTCGCAGCAATGAACTGGACAGTGACGGCTATGTCTTGGACCCCTCTTCGCCGACACGTATAGAGGTTAGACCTACGCAAGGCTGATGGCGCTCCTCCCTATCACGTCCTACTGAACGGCGGTAACCTCGGTGACCGCCGTTTTCGTTTGGGCAGCGAATCTATGCCTGCCATCTCAGGGGTCTCCATGGAAAGAATCACCTTCAAACCGCTCTTCCTCGTCGCGGGCCTGCTGGCCTTCATGCCAATGGCCCAGGCGGCCAGCACCCTGGTCTACTGCTCCGAAGCCAGCCCCGCCGGTTTCGACCCTAGCCAGTACACCAGCGGCACCGATTTCGATGCATCGGCCGAAACCGTGTTCAACCGCCTGACCCAGTTCAAGCGCGGCGGCACCGAAGTGGAACCCGGCCTGGCCACAAGCTGGGACGTGTCCAATGACGGCCTGACGTATACCTTCCACCTGCGGGATGGCGTCAAGTTCCACACCACGGATTTCTTCACCCCGACCCGCGATTTCAACGCCGATGATGTGCTGTTCACCTTCAACCGCCTGCTGGATGCCGACAGCCCGTTTCGCAAGGCCTACCCATCCGAGTCGCCGTATTTCACCGACATGGGCTTGAACACCACGATCAAGAGCGTCGAAAAACTCGACGAGCACAGCGTGCGCTTCAACCTGAACAACGTCGATGCCGCGTTCGTGCAGAACCTGGCCATGAGTTTCGCCTCGGTGCAGTCCGCCGAATATGCCGCGCAACTGTTGAAAGACGGCGCAGCCTCCGACATCAACCAGAAACCCGTCGGCACCGGGCCGTTCGTGTTTAAGCGCTACCAGAAAGACTCGCAGATTCGCTACGTGGCCAATAAACAGTATTGGAAACCCGAGGACGTGAAACTCGACAACCTGGTGTTCGCCATCACCCCCGATGCCGCCTCGCGCCTGCAAAAGCTCAAGGCCGGCGAATGCCAGGTCAGCGGCTACCCACGCCCGTCCGACATCGAAGTGATGAAGCAGGACCCCAACCTGCGCGTGCTGCAACAGGCGGGTTTCAACCTGGGCTTTCTGGCCTACAACGTGACCCATCCGCCGCTGGACCAACTCAAGGTGCGCCAGGCCCTGGACATGGCCATCGACAAGCCGGCGATCATCAAAGCCGTATACCAGAGCGCCGGGCAATTGGCGCAGAACGCCCTGCCACCGGCGCAGTGGTCTTATGACCCGAATATCAAGGACGCGCCCTACGATCCCACCAAAGCCAAGGCGCTACTAAAAGAAGCAGGCATTGCGCCAGGCACCACCATCAACCTGTGGGCCATGACGGTCCAACGCGCGTCCAACCCGAATGCGCGTATGTCGGCACAAATGATCCAACAGGATTGGGACAAGGTCGGCATCAAGGCCAACATCGTCAGCTATGAGTGGGGCGAATACATCAAGCGCGCCAAAAACGGCGAACACGACGCGATGATTTATGGCTGGACCGGCGACAACGGCGACCCGGATAACTGGCTCGGCGTGCTCTACAGTTGTGCCGCAGTGAAGGGCAGCAACTACGCCAAATGGTGTAACCCGGCCTACGACAAGCTGGTGCAGCAGGCCAAGGTCAGCAGTGACCGCGAGCAGCGCATCAAGTGGTATCAACAGGCGCAAAAAATACTTAAAGAACAAGTACCTATAACACCTATTGCAAACTCGACGGTTTTCCAACCCCTGCGCAAGGAAGTGCGCGACTTCAAGATCAGCCCGTTTGGGCTCACGCCGTTCTACGGCGTCAGTCTAGATAAGTAACAGCAACGCCCCAAGCGGGTGCGCCAGACGCCTCGCTCGGTCTTTTTTGGTGCGCCTGGCGCACCGAAAAAACCCTCGAAATGTACGAAATCATGTACGAACTTTCATATTTGCGACATTCCTGTACGTTCGTACCACTCTTTTAACCTCGTATCGGTTCTGCGTCTTGCAATGGGTATGGCCCCTGCATAAGTATCCGCAGGTCGACTCACGAGGTCGCCCTCACTACCAAAAATGACAACAAATCATGAGGCCAACATGCTTAAACACGCAGTCCTTCCGCTTTTAGTTAGCGCTGGCCTTATGGCCGCAGCCCCTTTCGCCCAAGCGGCGACTAACCTGGTGTTCTGCTCCGAAGGGAGCCCGGCCGGTTTTGACCCAGGCCAGTACACCACCGGAACAGACTTCGATGCTTCGGCAGAGACCATGTTCAACCGCCTCAGCCAGTTCGAGCGCGGCGGCACCGCCGTTGTTCCTGGCCTGGCCACCAGCTGGGACGTGTCCCCGGATGGCCTGACCTACACCTTCCACCTGCGCGAAGGCGTCAAGTTCCACACCACCCCGTACTTCAAGCCAACTCGTGAATTTTCGGCTGACGACGTACTGTTCACCTTTAATCGGATGATCAACAAAGACGATCCTTTCCGTAAGGCCTACCCCACCGAGTTCCCGTACTTCACGGACATGGGGATGGACACCAACATCAAGAACATCGAGAAAGTCGATGACCACACCGTCAAGTTCACCCTTGGCACCGTGGACGCCGCTTTCATCCAGAACCTGGCCATGAGCTTCGCCTCGATCCAGTCCGCCGAATACGCCGCGCAGCTGTTGAAAAACGGCACGCCGCAGGACATCAACCAGAAGCCGGTCGGCACTGGCCCGTTCGTGTTCAAGAGCTACCAGAAAGACTCGAACATCCGTTACACCGGCAACAAGGACTACTGGAAACCTGAAGACGTGAAGATCGACAACCTGATCTTCGCCATCACCACCGACCCGTCGGTGCGTATCCAAAAGCTGAAGAAAAACGAATGCCAGGTCACCCTGTTCCCACGTCCGGCCGACCTCAAGGCGCTGGGCGAAGACAAGGACCTGAAACTGCCGCACCAGGCGGGCTTCAACCTGGGCTACGTTGCCTACAACGTGATGGACAAGGTCAAGGGCAGCGACCAGCCAAACCCACTGGCAGACCTGCGCGTACGCCAGGCAATGGACATGTCGGTAAACAAGCAGCAGATCATCGACTCCGTATACCAAGGCGCCGGCCAACTGGCCACCAACGCCATGCCGCCGACCCAGTGGTCCTATGACACCACCGTCAAGGACGCCAAGTACGATCCTGAAAAAGCCAAGGCGCTGCTCAAGGAAGCCGGCGTCAAGGAAGGTACCGAGATCGTGCTGTGGGCCATGCCGGTTCAGCGTCCGTACAACCCGAACGCCAAGCTGATGGCTGAAATGCTGCAAAACGACTGGTCCAAGATCGGCCTGAAGGTCAAGATCACCAGCTACGAGTGGGGCGAGTACATCAAGCGCTCCAAAGGCGGCGAGAACCAGGCCATGATCATTGGCTGGAGCGGCGACAATGGTGACCCGGACAACTGGCTGAACGTGCTGTTCGGCTGCGATTCGCTGGCCGGCAACAACTTCTCCAAATGGTGCGACAAGAAATTCGACGGCATCGTAAAAGAAGCCAAGGCTACGTCCGATGTCGCCAAACGCACCGAGCTGTACAAGCAGGCGCAACACATCCTCAAAGATGCTGTCCCGATGACACCTATCGCACACTCGACGGTGTATCAACCCATGCGCAACACCGTGCAGGACTTCAAGATCAGCCCGTTTGGCTTGAACTCCTTCTACGGCGTGAGCGTAAGCGGCAAGTAAAAATCAATAACGGCGACGTTTCATAACGTCGCCGTTATTGCATCCGCCATGACAGTAGGAAACAGACCACAGTCGCATTCGTTGCCGTCCTACAGCAATAAACTGCGATCCCTGTCTACGTTACCTACAAAGTCAGTCAGATTTTGCGCATTTACTGCGAAGTCCACGGCCCATAACGTCGTAGGACAGCAGAGGCTGCAATCTGATGGGCACTTGCTGCGTGGGGTCAGCCATGCATCCCGGCCGGTAAATGGCCGGGTGATTGCACGCTGACGACAACTACAAACAAGGATCGGGATCGTCATGCGCCATACCACCGTTCTATCCGCACTGTTTGCCACCAGCCTGCTGGCTGTGGCCACGATGGGCCAAGCCGCCGAGAAAAAGAGCCTGGTGTTCTGCTCTGAAGGCAGCCCCGCAGGCTTTGACACCGCGCAATACACCACCGCCACCGACAACGACGCGGCCGAGCCGCTGTACAACCGCCTGGTCGAATTTGAAAAAGGCGCGACCAACGTGGTACCGGGCCTGGCAACCAAGTGGGATATTTCCGAAGACGGTTTGACCTACACCTTCCATCTGCGTGAAGGGGTGAAATTCCACAGCAACAAGGAGTTCAAGCCGACGCGCGACTTCAACGCCGACGACGTGCTGTTCACCTTCAACCGCATGCTTGACCCCGACCAACCGTTCCGCAAGGCCTACCCCACCGAGTTTCCGTACTTCAACGGGATGAGCCTGAACAAGAACATCGCCAAGGTCGAGAAAACCGGCCCGCACACCGTGGTGATGACGTTGAACACGGTCGACGCCGCGTTTATCCAGAACATCGCCATGAGCTTCGCCGCGATCCTGTCGGCCGAATATGCCGAACAATTGCTCAAGTCCGGCAAGCCCAGCGACATCAACCAGAAGCCGATCGGCACCGGCCCCTTCGTGTTCCAGCGTTACCAGAAAGATTCGCAGATCCGCTATGTGGCCAACAAACAGTACTGGGACCCGAGCAAGGTCAAGCTCGACCAGCTGATTTTCGCCATCAACACTGACGCCTCGGTACGTGTACAAAAGCTCAAGGCCGGCGAATGCCAGGTAACCCTGCACCCACGTCCGGCCGACGTCGACGCCCTCAAGGCCGACCCGAACCTGCAATTGCTCACCAAGCCCGGCTTCAACCTCGGCTACATCGCCTATAACGTGCGCCACAAGCCGTTCGACCAGCTCGAAGTCCGCCAGGCGCTGGACATGGCGGTGAACAAGCAGAGCATCCTGAACGCCGTGTACCAGGGCGCGGGGCAACTGGCGGTCAACGCCATGCCGCCGACGCAATGGTCCTACGACGACAGCATCAAGGACGCCGCCTACAACCCGGAAAAAGCCAAGGAACTGCTCAAGGCTGCCGGCGTGAAGGAAGGCACCGAAATCACCCTGTGGGCGATGCCGGTGCAACGCCCCTACAACCCCAACGCCAAGCTGATGGCGGAAATGCTGCAGAACGATTGGGCCAAGATCGGCCTGAAAGTGAAGATCGTCAGCTACGAGTGGGGCGAATACATCAAGCGCACCAAGAACGGTGAGCACGATGTGAGCCTGATCGGCTGGACCGGCGACAACGGTGACCCGGACAACTGGCTGGGCACCCTGTACAGCTGCGACGCCATCGGCGGGAACAACTACTCCATGTGGTGTGACCCGGCGTACGACAAGCTGATCAAGCAAGCCAAGGTCGTGACCGACCGCGAACAACGGACTGTTCTGTACAAACAGGCGCAGCAACTGCTTAAAGCGCAGGTGCCGATCACGCCGGTCGCCCACTCGACGGTCAACCAGCCGTTAAGCGCCAAAGTCGAAGGTTTCCAAGTGAGCCCCTTCGGCCGCAACGTGTTCTCGGGCGTCAGTATCACCCCATAAAAACATAACCGGATGATGGAGAGCCAAACTGGCTCTCCAGCAAACGTGCAGCCAATTTTCAGGAAATTTCCTACGGCAAACGTTTGCAACAGCTTGAACGAGTTACACCCAATAGCCGGTTCACCTGATAAGGCCGGCATAAAAAAGAGAACCAAAGGAGCTTCACACATGAAACTGAGCAGCAAAGCGCTTCTGGCCCTGGCCATCAGCAGCATCACGGCGACCGCCTACGCGGAACCCGCCAGCCAGGATTTCGTGCCGACCACACTGGCCGGCACCAGCGCGCAAAGCGAGGCCAAGGGCTTTATCGACGGTCAAAGCCTGGGCGGTACCACTCGCAACTGGTATGCGAACGAAATGAAGTTTCGCAACGACCGCTTCAGCTATCGCAAAGACGGCGTGAAGACGCCGATCTCGCGCCGTATCAACTGGGCCCAGGGCACCATCCTCAACTACACCTCGGGCTTCACCCAAGGCACTGTCGGGGTCAGCACTGAAGTCGCTGCCTACAACTTCATCGCCCTCGACCGCGACCGCAAAGATATCGCCGGCGGTTCCAACCGTACCCTGGCGGATTCCGGCGGCGACGCTGTAGGTCAGTGGAGCAAACTGGGCCTGGCCAACGTCAAGTTCCGTGTTTCCAACACCACCTTGACCGCCGGTCGCCAGAACTTCAGCACCGGTATCGTCGACACCATCGGCAACCGTGCGCTGCCTTCGAGCTTTGAAGGTGTGAGCTTCAACAGCGAAGAGTTCAGCAACCTGTCGTTCCAGGGCGGCATCTTCGACCGCGTTTCGCCGCGTACCGAGCAGAGCCTGTCGAAATTCCGCTCCGAATACGGCAATGGCCAGGAAACCGACAAGGTCAAGACCCTGGGCTTCAACTACCAGCCGTTCAAGAGCCTGAAAACCAGCGTGTTCGCCGCCAACGTCGAAGACTTCTGGAACCAGTACTACTTCGGCGCAACCCACGAACTGGGTGATGCTCAAACCCTGGCACTGACCACCGGCCTGAACTACTACAAGACCACCGACACCGGCAGCAAGAAGATGGGCAACATCGACAACGACACTTACTCGTTGTCCCTGGGCTTGACCCACCAGGCCCACAGCCTGACCTTCTCGTACCAGGAAGTGAACGGTGACGAGTACTTCGACTACCTGCACGAAACCAACGGCATCTACCTGGCAAACTCCCTGACTTCGGACTTCAACAGCCCGAACGAGAAGTCTTTCCAGATCGCCTATGCCATCAACATGGCCGAATACGGCGTGCCAGGCCTGAAGTTCAACGTGTACTCGGCTCGCGGTTGGGGCATCGACGGTACTCACTACAACGGCACCGCCTACGGCGAAGCCGGCGCATCGCGTAGCGACCTGCGCCTGATGGACGGCGAGAAACACCAGGAATACGGCGTTGGTACTTCCTACGCAATTCAGAGCGGCCCGCTCAAGGCCACTACGATCCGTGGCACCTACGTGACTCACCGAGCCAGCGCCCAACAAGCTGACGGCAACATCAAAGAGTTCCGCCTGGTCACCACCATTCCGTTCAACATTCTTTAACTAGCGCCAGGTAGACGGCAGGCTCAGGACGAGCCTGCCGTCTACGCTTGTCTGGTCCCACCGATTGCAGAGGGCTCTGAATGAAAATGCTCCCACTCCAAGCCGCCATGGCTGCCGCGTTGTTGAGCGTGGCCGTCGGCATTTCGGCCAAACCGCTGGTGGTCTGCACCGAAGCCAGCCCGGAAGGTTTCGACCCGGTCCTGTACACCACGGCCGTGACCGCTGACGCCGCCGCCGAAACCATGTTCAACCGCCTGGTGGACTTCAAGCCCGGCACCACCGAAGTGATCCCCGCGCTGGCCAAGGCCCTGCCCGAGATCAGCGCCGATGGCCTGACCTACACCTTTCATCTGCGTGACGACATCAAGTTCCACACCACCGACTACTTCAAACCCACGCGCAACATGAACGCCGACGACGTGCTTTGGAGCTTCCAGCGCCAGCTGGACCCGAATCATCCGTGGCATAAAAAGTCCAACGTGGGCTACCCGTACTTCGAAAGCATGGGCTTCAAGGAACTGCTCAAGAGCGTAGAAAAGATCGACGATCATACTGTCGTCTTTACCCTGACCCGTCCTGAAGCCCCCTTTCTGGCCGACCTGGCCATGGCGTTCTCCTCGATTCACTCCGCCGAATACGCCGACCAGTTGCTCAAGTCCGGCAAGACCGATGACCTGAATGCCAAGCCGATCGGCACCGGCCCGTTTATCTTCACCCGCTATCAAAAAGACGCCCAGGTGCGCTTCAAAGCCAACCCGGACTACTTCCGTGGCGAGCCGCCAGCCAACCCGCTGATCCTGGCAATCACCGTCGATAACAACGTGCGCCTGCAGAAGCTCAAGGCCAACGAGTGCCAGGTCGCGCTGTATCCGAAACCGGATGACGTGCCGAGCATGAAGGCCGACCCGAACCTGAAGGTGGCGGAACTGGCGGCGATGACCACCGCCTACACCGCGCTGAACACCACCCACAAGTACATGAGCGACGCGCGGGTGCGTCATGCGATCAACATCGCGTTCGATAAGAAGGGCTACAACGAATCCCTGTATGGCAAAGGCAATGCCGTCGATGCCACCGGTCCGTATCCACCCACCCTGCTGGGTTTCAGCGACAAGCTGAAAAACCCACCCCGCGACCTGGACAAGGCACGTGCCCTGCTCAAGGAAGCCGGTGTGCCGGAAGGCACTGAGTTCACCCTGTTCACCCGTAACGGTGGCGGCCCGACCAACCCCAACCCGATGCTCGGCGCCCAGCGCATGCAGGCAGATCTCGCGCAGATTGGCCTGAAAGTGAATATCAAAGTTATGGAATGGGGCGAAATGCTCAAGCGCGCTAAAAATGGCGAGCACGACATGGTGTCCGCCGGCTGGGCGGGGGATAACGGCGACCCGGATAACTTCCTCACGCCGAACCTGAGTTGCGATGCAGCCAAAAACGGCGAAAACTACGCCCGTTGGTGTAACAAAGAGTTTCAAGACTTGATCGACAAGGCCCGCGCCGATGCTGAACCGACCCAGCGCGCTGCACTCTATGAACAAGCACTGGACGTTTTCGGCAAGGACCAACCGTGGATTCCCATGGCTTACCCGAAAATGTTCACCGCCATGCGCAAGAACGTCGAGGGTTATATCCAAAGTCCTCTGACGACCAATAACTTCGCCACCACCCAGGTGAAGTAATAAGAAAAACGCTCGGCGCCGTCGACACTGACGGTGCCGGACCTGCCTAACCGGCTGATTGAGGTACACGACAAGATGTTTAGTTTTATTGCCCGCCGACTGGGGTTATTGATCCCCACGTTTTTCGGCATAACGTTGCTCACGTTTGCGTTGATTCGCATGATCCCTGGCGACCCCGTCGAAGTCATGATGGGC
This sequence comes from Pseudomonas sp. RP-B7, assembly GCF_059803535.1. NCBI lineage: Bacteria > Pseudomonadati > Pseudomonadota > Gammaproteobacteria > Pseudomonadales > Pseudomonadaceae > Pseudomonas > Pseudomonas sp. RP-B7. Next base: position 20,383 of record NZ_JAPFHC010000017.1, on the reverse strand, counting down.
GAGCGGCGCGTCGACCCCGAGATGCACGCACAGGCAATGGAACGCCTCGGCCTTAACAAGCCGCTGTATGCGCAATACCTGGATTACGTTGGCAAGCTCGCCCAAGGCGACCTCGGCGAATCCCTGCGTACCCGCACCAGCGTGTGGACTGAATTCACCGCCCTCTTCCCGGCGACCCTGGAACTGTCCATGGCCGCCCTGCTGTTCGCCGGTATCCTGGGCCTGTTGGCCGGGGTGATCGCGGCCTTGAAGCGAGGATCGCTGTTCGACCACGGGGTGATGGGCATCTCCCTCGCGGGCTATTCGATGCCGATCTTCTGGTGGGGCCTGATCCTGATCATGTTCTTCTCGGTGAGCCTGGGCTGGACCCCGGTGTCCGGGCGGATCGATCTGCTCTACGACATCGAGCCGCGCACCGGCTTCATGCTGATCGACACCCTGCTGGCTGACGAGCCGGACGCTTTCTGGGACGCGCTGCACCACCTGATCCTGCCAGCCATCGTGCTGGGCACCATCCCGCTGGCGGTGATTGCGCGGATGACCCGTTCGTCGATGCTCGAAGTGCTGCGTGAAGACTACATCCGCACCGCCAAGGCCAAGGGCCTGTCGCCGGCGCGCGTGGTATTCGTCCACGGCCTGCGCAACGCGCTGATCCCGGTGCTGACCGTGGTCGGCCTGCAAGTCGGCACGCTGTTGGCCGGTGCGGTCCTGACCGAAACCATCTTCTCGTGGCCCGGCATCGGCAAATGGCTGATCGAAGCCATTGGCGCACGGGACTACCCGGTGGTGCAAAACGGCATCCTGCTGATCGCCTGCCTGGTGATCCTGGTGAACTTCGTGGTGGACATCCTCTACGGCTTCGCCAACCCACGCATCCGTCACCAGCGCTGAGATCAAGACCATGACCACACCTACTCCCGTGTCAGCAGTCGATCAAAGCCTGCTGTATCCGTCCCCGTACAAAGAATTCTGGCAAGCCTTTTCCAAGAACAAAGGCGCGGTTGCCGGCCTGGCGTTCATGTTGCTGATCGTGTTCTGCGCGATCTTTGCCCCCTGGGTCGCGCCGCATAACCCGAGCGAGCAATACCGCGACTTCCTGCTGACCCCGCCGGCGTGGCTGGAAGGCGGGCAGATCCAGTTCCTGCTCGGCACCGACGAACTCGGCCGTGACCTGCTCTCGCGCCTGATCCAGGGCTCGCGCCTGTCATTGCTGATCGGTCTGTCGTCGGTGGTGATGTCGCTGATCCCGGGCATCCTGCTGGGCCTGTTCGCCGGGTTCTTCCCGCGCTTGCTCGGCCCGACCATCATGCGCTTGATGGACATCATGCTGGCCCTGCCGTCGCTGCTGCTGGCCGTGGCCATCGTCGCGATCCTCGGCCCAGGCCTGATCAATACCGTGATTGCCATCGCCATCGTCTCGCTGCCGTCCTATGTGCGTCTGACCCGCGCCGCGGTGATGGGCGAACTCAACCGTGACTACGTGACCGCTGCGCGCCTCGCTGGCGCCGGCCTGCCACGCCTGATGTTCATCACCGTGCTGCCCAACTGCATGGCGCCGCTGATCGTGCAGGCCACCTTGAGCTTCTCGTCGGCGATCCTCGACGCTGCGGCGCTGGGCTTCCTTGGCCTTGGCGTACAACCGCCAACCCCGGAGTGGGGCACCATGCTGGCTTCGGCCCGTGACTACATCGAACGCGCTTGGTGGGTGGTAAGCCTGCCGGGCCTGACCATTTTGCTCAGCGTGCTGGCAATCAACTTGATGGGCGACGGCCTGCGCGATGCGCTGGACCCGAAACTCAAGAACGCCGCCTGAGGAGATTCCCATGTCACTGTTAGAAATCAAGAATCTCAATGTGCGCTTCGGCGACAAGACCGCCGTGCCGGTGGTCGATGGCCTCGACATTTCCGTCGACAAAGGCGAGGTACTGGCCATCGTTGGCGAGTCGGGTTCGGGTAAATCCGTGACCATGATGGCGCTGATGGGCCTGATCGAGCACCCCGGCATCGTCACCGCCGACGCCCTGAACTTCGACGGCAAGGACATGCTCAAGCTGAGCAACCGCCAGCGTCGGCAGATCGTCGGCAAAGACCTGGCGATGGTGTTCCAGGACCCGATGACCGCGCTGAACCCCAGCTACACCGTGGGTTTCCAGATCGAAGAAGTGCTGCGCCTGCACCTGAAAATGTCCGGCAAACAAGCGCGCAAGCGTGCCATCGAGCTGTTGGAAAAGGTTGAAATCCCGGGCGCTGCCAGCCGTATGGATGCCTACCCGCACCAACTGTCCGGCGGTATGAGCCAGCGCGTGGCCATCGCCATGGCAATTGCCGGCGAGCCGAAACTGCTGATCGCGGACGAACCGACCACTGCGCTGGACGTAACGATCCAGGCACAGATCATGGAGCTGCTGCTGGCCCTGCAGAAAGAGCAGAACATGGGCCTGGTGCTGATCACCCACGACCTCGCGGTGGTGGCTGAAACCGCCCAGCGCGTGTGCGTGATGTACGCCGGCCAGGCTGTAGAGGTCGGCCAGGTGCCGCAGTTGTTCGACATCCCGGCGCACCCGTACAGCGAAGCGCTGCTCAAGGCGATCCCCGAGCACAGCCTCGGTGCCACGCGCCTGGCCACGCTGCCGGGTATCGTGCCCGGTCGTTATGACCGTCCGCAGGGCTGCCTGCTGTCGCCGCGCTGCCCGTATGTGCAGGACGCCTGCCGCGCCCAGCGACCTGGGCTGGACCCGAAAACCAACAGCCTTGCGCGCTGCTTCTACCCCTTGAACCAGGAGGTGGCGTAATGGCCGTCGTTCTTACCGCCCGCGACCTTACCCGTCACTACGAAGTGTCCCGTGGCCTGTTCAAGGGCCACGCGTTGGTGCGCGCGCTCAATGGCGTGTCCTTCGAGCTGGAGGCCGGCAAGACCCTCGCCGTGGTGGGCGAGTCGGGTTGCGGCAAATCCACCCTGGCCCGTGCACTCACGCTGATTGAGGAACCGTCTTCAGGCTCGCTGAAAATCGCCGGCCAGGAAGTCGCCGGCGCCGACAAGGCCCAGCGCAAGCAATTGCGCAAAGACGTGCAGATGGTGTTCCAGAGCCCGTACGCGTCGTTGAACCCACGGCAGAAAGTCGGCGATCAACTGGGCGAGCCGCTGCTGATCAACACCAACCTGTCCGCCGCCGAACGCCGCGAGAAAGTGCAGGCGATGATGAAGCAAGTGGGCCTGCGCCCTGAGCACTATCAGCGCTACCCGCACATGTTCTCTGGCGGCCAGCGCCAGCGCATCGCCCTGGCCCGGGCGATGATGCTGCAACCGAAAGTGCTGGTGGCGGATGAACCGACCTCGGCGCTGGACGTATCGATCCAGGCCCAGGTGCTCAACCTGTTCATGGATCTGCAGCAGGAATTCAACACCGCCTACGTGTTCATTTCCCACAACCTCGCGGTGGTGCAGCACGTTGCCGATGACGTGATGGTGATGTACCTCGGCCGCCCCGTGGAAGTCGGCCCCAAGGAAGACATCTACGCACGCCCCTTGCACCCCTACACCCAGGCGCTGCTGTCGGCCACCCCGACCATCCACCCGGACCCGAACAAGCCGAAGATCAAGATCGTCGGCGAACTGCCCAACCCGCTGAACCCGCCGCCGGGCTGCGCGTTCCACAAGCGTTGCCCGTACGCGACCGCACGCTGCAGCAGCGAGGAGCCGCAACTGCGGGCCTTGGATAACCGCCAGGTGGCCTGCCACTACGCGGAGCAATTCGTGGCGTGAGATCGCAACAAAAATGCCCTGGGCTGATTAAGCCCAGGGCATGACAGGAGTTCTACCGCCCCACCCGTCGGATTGCGCATCAGTCCGGCAGGTGGGGCTTTTTTTCGTCTCGACTCAGGTATCGCTGTCGCCTTCGCTGTCATCGTCATCCGGTGGGGCTTGTTGGTCGTCGTCATCCTCGGAGCCGCCTTGGCCTTTGTCACCGGCTTCCGATTCGCTCTGGGCCAGCTGCAAGTGCTTCACCGCCACAAACCCGGGCGCCTGGCTTTGCACCGCGGTATTGGCCCATGCGGTGGTGGTACCCAGCGTTAACAGCACCAGCACTTTCAGCAGCAGCACTAAACGTTGAAAGGTAGTCATGGTCGATTTCCGTCCAGTCAGTGAGTCACGTGCGCCAGCGTTCAACTGGCGCTGTGATTCAAGCTAGTTGCGATCCGAGGTTTACGCCAATCGCCTGTCAGGTATCGCCGTCATCGTAGGTTTCGCTGTCTTCCCCTTCGTTATAGGGGTTTTCGGCGTCTTCCTTGGGCGCGGGCTGGGCCTGGGGCTGCCAGCTGCCGGAGTTGACCTCTTGTTGCTTGCGCTTGGTGACGGGGCCGGTGTCTTTCCACTGGGGCGTTCCGGCATCAGCCTGGGCGTGTGCGGTGGGGAGCAACAGGCCTGTTAGCAGGACCAGACGGATGGCATGTTTGACACTCGACACAGCGGTCTCCTTCTCAGTCGTTGGGTAAAAACTAGACCCGATGTACGGTTCTCGCCAATCCCAAGCCTGATGAAGACCAAAATGTGGGAGCGGGCTTGCTCGCGAATGCAGTGTGTCATTCACAGCTATGCTGGCTGATCCACCGCATTCGCGAGCAAGCCCGCTCCCACACAAGCCCATTCCCACCGTTGGTTTTGTGTGGGCATGAAAAAGGGTGAAGCCATCACAGCTTCACCCTTTCTTTACCGCTCAGCCCTTAGTGGTGCTCGCGGGTCGCGCGGAATTTCACATCCGGCCAGCGCTCTTCCATCAGCGCCAGGTTCACCCGGGTCGGGGCCAGGTAGGTCAGGTGCCCACCGCCGTCCACCGCGAGGTTTTCCACGGCCTTGTTGGAGAACTCTTCCAACTTCTTCTTATCGCTGCAATCGATCCAGCGCGCGGAGTACACGGTGATCGGCTCATACGAGCACTCAACCTTGTATTCCTCTTTCAAGCGGCTGGCCACTACATCGAACTGCAGCACACCGACGGCGCCGAGGATGATGTCGTTGCTGCGCTCCGGGAAGAACACCTGGGTGGCGCCCTCTTCCGCGAGCTGCTGCAGGCCCTGGCGCAGCTGCTTGGATTTGAGCGGGTCGCGCAGGCGTACGCGACGGAACAGTTCCGGGGCGAAGTGCGGGATTCCGGTGAAGCCCAGCGCTTCGCCTTCGGTGAAGGTGTCGCCGATCTGGATGGTGCCGTGGTTGTGCAGGCCAATGATGTCGCCGGCGTAGGCTTCTTCGAGCTGTTCACGCTCGGAGGAGAAGAACGTCAGGGCGTCGCCGATGCGCACGTCCTTGCCGGTCCGCACGTGGCGCATTTTCATGCCTTTTTCGTATTTGCCGGAGCAGATGCGCATAAAGGCGATGCGGTCGCGGTGCTTGGGGTCCATGTTCGCCTGGATCTTGAACACAAAGCCGGTGAATTTCTCTTCCACAGGCTCCACGGTGCGCTCGTTGGCCACACGGGCCAACGGCTTCGGCGCCCAGTCGACGACCGCGTCGAGTACGTGGTCAACACCGAAGTTGCCCAGGGCCGTACCGAAGAACACCGGGGTCAGCTGGCCGTCGAGGAATTCCTGCTGGTTGAACTCGTGGCAAGCGCCCTGCACCAGCTCCAGTTGATCGACAAAACGGTCGTACTCGTCACCCAGATGGGCGCGGGCTTCGTCCGAGTCGAGTTTCTCGATGATCTTGGTTTCGGTGCGCTCGTGACCGTGGCCGGCGGTGTAGACAATGATGTAGTCATCGGCCAGGTGGTACACGCCCTTGAAGTCGCGGTAGCAGCCAATCGGCCAGGTGATCGGCGCGGCCTTGATCTTCAGGACGGCTTCGATTTCATCCAACAGCTCGATTGGGTCGCGGATGTCGCGGTCGAGTTTGTTGATGAAGCTCACGATCGGCGTGTCACGCAGACGGCACACGTCCATCAGCGCGATGGTGCGCGGCTCGACGCCTTTACCGCCATCGAGGACCATCAGCGCCGAGTCCACGGCGGTCAGGGTGCGGTAGGTGTCTTCGGAGAAGTCTTCGTGGCCCGGGGTGTCGAGCAGGTTGACCATGTGCTCGCGATACGGGAACTGCATGACCGACGTGGTAATGGAAATACCCCGTTGTTTTTCCATTTCCATCCAGTCGGAGGTGGCATGGCGGTCGGATTTGCGGGATTTCACCGTGCCGGCCACCGCGATTGCCTTGCCCATCAGCAAGAGCTTCTCGGTGATGGTGGTTTTACCGGCATCGGGGTGGGAAATAATGGCGAAAGTGCGGCGTTTCGCGACTTCGGCGGCCTGGTGGGTCATGGGAAATCGCCTGGCAGGTGAGTCAAAAAAGGGCGGCGAGTATAGCGCAAACCCCAGCCACCGGACCACCGTTCACCCGATTGGGGGTGGCTAAATGCTGCCAAGTATGGAACCTTTTAAAAGGTCGAGACGTCCACTCCCCTGCTACCGCACTCGGAACAGGGGCTGATAAATCAGCAAGTTAGCCTGACGAGGCTGCGCTCATGGCTCGGATTGATACCGCGTTGCCGGTATAGACGAGCTGCTTTTCGCGACCACATTCGCCGACAGCCAGGAATGGCATGCCACGAAGGAATGTGCTCGCCGACAGAAGAAAAAAAGGAGTCCGCCTGTGGCTATTCGCTATGGCAAAGGGCTGATAGGAGGTGCGGTTGTCGTCGCGCTCCTGGCCCTGCTGGTCCACTGGATCGGCATCAACACGATCGAACTGTACCGCGACGATTTGTTGTTTTACCTGCAAGCACACCTGATCCTCGTTCTAGTCTCCATGCTGGCCGCCCTCGTTGTGGGCATCCCCGCCGGTATCCTGCTCAGCCGACCGAACATGGTCGGGCGCGCAGAACGCTTCATGCAGATCTTCAACATCGGCAACACCGTCCCGCCCCTGGCCGTCCTGGCCATCGCCCTCGGCGTCCTCGGTATCGGCAGCGGCCCGGCGATCTTCGCGCTGTTCCTTGCCTCCCTGCTGCCCATCGTGCGCAACACCTACGAAGGCCTGAAAAACGTCCAGGGTTCCCTGAAAGAAGCTGCCACCGGCATCGGCATGACCCCGCGCCAGGTGCTGTTTCGCGTGGAATTGCCCAACGCCGTGCCCATCATCATCGGCGGCGTGCGCGTGGCCCTGGCGATCAACGTCGGTACCGCACCGCTGGCGTTCCTGATTGGCGCCAACAGCCTGGGCAGCCTGATTTTCCCTGGCATCGCCCTGAACAATCAGCCGCAATTGCTGCTTGGCGCCGCGTGCACCGCGTTGCTGGCATTGCTGCTTGACGGTCTGGTGACCATGGCCAGCCGCCTCTGGCTGGAACGCGGGTTGCGTCCGTCTTAAGGCTTGGCAAAGGAATCGACATGAAAAAACTTAGCTTGATATTAGGCTGTGTCCTGCTGCTCGCCGGCATTGCGCAAGCCGCTGAAAAACCGGTCATCCGCATCGGCGCCCGGGTGTTCACCGAACAGACCCTGCTTGCCGAAATCACCTCCCAGTACCTGCGCACCAAGGGTTACGACACCCGCGTGACCGGCGGCCTGGGCAGCAACCTGGCGCGCAGTGCCCAGGAAAGCGGGCAACTGGACCTGATCTGGGAATACACCGGCGTGTCGCTGGTGGCCTACAACCACGTGGACGAGAAGCTCGACAGCGAACAGTCCTACGCCCGAGTGAAAGAACTCGACGCGAAAAAAGGCCTGGTCTGGCTCTCCCCATCGCGCTTCAGCAACACCTACGCCCTGGCACTGCCGGAAAAAGTGGCCGCCGAGCATCCCGAGATCAACAGCATCAGCGACCTGACCCAAGCCGTGGCGGACGATGCAAAGGCCCATCGCCTGGTGGCCCTGGACACTGAGTTCGCCAACCGCTCCGACGGCCTGGCCGGCATGGTCAAGCTGTACGACATGAACCTGACCCGCAAGAACACCCGGCAAATGGACGCCGGCCTGGTCTACACCGCGCTGCGTAACGGCCAGGTGTTTGCCGGTTTGGTCTACACCACCGACGGTCGCCTCAACGCGTTCAAATTGAAGCTGCTGGAGGACGACAAGCACTACTTCCCGGACTACACCGCAGCGCCCGTGGTACGTCAGGTTTATCTCGACGCCCACCCGCAACTGGCCGCCGACCTCAAACCGCTCGCTGCACTGTTCGACGATGAAACCATGCGCCAGTTGAATGCGCGGGTCGATGTCGACCACGAAAGCCCGTCCACTGTTGCCGCCGATTTCCTGCGCCAGCATCCGCTCAACTAAAGAGGAGAAGACATGGAATTCCTGAACGCCTTTTCCCATCTTGATTGGGCCCAAGTCCTGCATCTGACCTGGCAGCACATCACCCTGGTCGGCATTGCCGTGATCCTCGCGATCCTGATCGGTGTGCCCCTGGGCATCCTGATGACGCGCTTTCCGAGCCTCGCAGGCCCCTTGCAAGCCAGCGCCACGGTGTTGCTGACCGTGCCGTCCATCGCCCTGTTCGGCCTGCTGCTGCCGTTCTACTCCAAATTCGGCCAGGGCCTGGGGCCAATGCCGGCGATCACCGCCGTGTTCCTCTATTCCCTGCTGCCGATCATGCGTAACACCTACCTGGCCCTGACGGGCGTGGAACCGGGCATTCGCGAGGCCGCCAAAGGCATCGGCATGACCTTCGGCCAGCGCCTGCGCATGGTCGAGTTGCCCATTGCCGTGCCGGTGATCCTCGCCGGTGTGCGCACCGCCGTGGTGATGAACATCGGTGTCATGACCATCGCCGCCACCATCGGCGCCGGTGGCCTGGGTGTACTTATTCTGGCTTCCATCAGCCGCAGCGACATGTCGATGCTGATCGTCGGCGCCGTGCTGGTCAGTCTCCTGGCCATCTTCGCCGACCTGCTTCTGCAATGGCTGCAACGCTCGCTGACTCCAAAAGGATTGCTCAAATGATCGAACTTCAAAACCTGTCCAAGACCTTCCAAAGCAACGGCAAGACTGTCACCGCCGTGAACGATGTAAGCCTGACCGTCAACGAAGGCGAAATTTGCGTATTCCTCGGCCCCTCGGGTTGCGGCAAGAGCACCACGTTGAAAATGATCAACCGCCTGATCAAGCCGACCTCAGGCAAGATCCTGATCAACGGCGAAGACACCACCGACCTCGACGAAGTGACCCTGCGTCGCAACATCGGCTATGTGATCCAGCAGATCGGCCTGTTCCCCAACATGACCATCGAGGAAAACATCGTGGTCGTGCCGAAACTGCTCGGCTGGGACAAACAGAAATGCCACGACCGCGCCCGCGAATTGATGAGCATGATCAAGCTGGAGCCCAAGCAGTACCTGCACCGCTACCCGCGTGAACTGTCGGGCGGCCAGCAACAGCGGATCGGCGTGATCCGTGCGCTGGCGGCCGATGCGCCGTTGCTGTTGATGGATGAGCCGTTCGGCGCGGTCGACCCGATCAACCGCGAGATGATCCAGAACGAGTTCTTCGAGATGCAGCGTGCGCTGAACAAGACCGTGATCATGGTCAGCCACGACATCGACGAAGCCATCAAGCTGGGCGACAAGATCGCCATCTTCCGCGCCGGCAAGCTGTTGCAGATCGACCACCCGGACACCCTGCTCGCCCACCCGGCCGACGAATTTGTCAGCAACTTCGTAGGCCAGGACAGCACCCTCAAGCGCCTGCTGCTGGTCAAAGCCGAGGACGCGGCGGACAACGCCCCGTCGGTGAGCCCGGAAACCCCAGTGGCCGACGCGTTGGAACTGATGGACGAACACGACCGCCGCTACGTGGTGGTGACCTGTGCCGAGAACAAGGCACTGGGGTACGTACGACGTCGCGACCTGCACCGCCAGAGCGGTACTTGCGGCCAATACCTGCGCGAGTTCAACGCCACGGCGGCGTATGACGAACATTTGCGCATCCTGTTGTCGCGCATGTACGAGTTCAATCGCTCGTGGTTACCGGTGATGGATGCGGAGCGGGTGTTCCTTGGGGAAGTGACCCAGGAATCGATTGCCGAGTACCTGAGTTCCGGTAAGTCCCGGGGTGGCAAGACCAGTATCGTTTCGCCTGCCGAAACCGCACTGGCTTGACCTGACACCACTCGGTCAAAACTGTGGGAGCGGGCTTGCTCGCGAAAGCGGTGTATCAGTCAAACATCTATCGACTGACACTCCGCTTTCGCGAGCAAGCCCGCTCCCACATTGGATCTCTATTGTGTCTGAAACACCTCAATTTGCCCCATCCGGGGAACATCATTCCGTCACACCTGTCGGTTACATAAGTAGCTGCACGGGTGCTCGCGACGAACGCGTGCAAAAACGCGACATTTTTAGTTGATCTCAAGCCCCTCACGCCCTAAAGTTCGCGCCGAACGTCCATGCTGGAAACGATCCATCCGGCTCAAGTACTGACGACGAGACAGCAAGGCCAAGGGAAGCGGTAGATCCCATGGCCTTTTTGCTTTCGGCGACATGCCTTGGGAAGTAGGCGAACCAAAGTGGGGATACGGAGGACGTTCATTTGCACCCATTGATCAATCTAGTTTGCCCTTAGGAGTTCCCAGCATGTCGATCCAGGTCGAAGATTATTTCGCGCGCGCCACATTTGACAAAATGAAGGCGTTCGCCGACAAGCAAGAAACCCCGTTCGTGGTGATCGACACCGCGATGATCAGCCAGGCCTACGACGACCTGCGCGCCGGTTTCGAATTCGCCAAAGTCTATTACGCGGTCAAGGCCAACCCGGCTGTCGAGATCATTGACCTGCTCAAAGAAAAGGGTTCGAGCTTCGACATCGCCTCGATCTACGAGCTGGATAAAGTGATGGACCGTGGCGTCAGCGCCGACCGTATCAGCTACGGCAACACCATCAAGAAATCCAAGGACATCCGCTACTTCTACGAGAAGGGCGTGCGCCTGTTCTCCACCGACTCCGAAGCCGACCTGCGCAACATCGCCAAGGCCGCGCCGGGCTCGAAAGTGTATGTGCGTATCCTCACCGAAGGCTCGACCACGGCTGACTGGCCTCTGTCGCGCAAATTCGGCTGCCAGACCGACATGGCCATGGACCTGCTGATCCTCGCCCGTGACCTGGGCCTGGTGCCTTACGGCATCTCGTTCCACGTCGGTTCGCAACAGCGCGACATCAGCGTGTGGGACGCTGCCATCGCCAAGGTCAAAGTGATCTTCGAGCGCCTGAAAGAAGAAGACGGCATTCACCTCAAGCTGATCAACATGGGCGGCGGCTTCCCGGCCAACTACATCACCCGCACCAACAGCCTGGAAACCTACGCCGAAGAAATCATCCGCTTCCTCAAGGAAGATTTCGGCGACGACCTGCCGGAAATCATCCTGGAGCCGGGCCGTTCGCTGATCGCCAACGCCGGCATCCTGGTCAGCGAAGTGGTCCTGGTTGCACGTAAATCCCGTACCGCCGTCGAGCGTTGGGTGTACACGGATGTGGGCAAGTTCTCCGGCCTGATCGAAACCATGGACGAAGCCATCAAGTTCCCGATCTGGACCGAGAAGAAAGGCGAGATGGAAGAAGTGGTCATCGCCGGTCCTACCTGCGACAGCGCCGACATCATGTACGAAAACTACAAGTACGGCCTGCCGCTGAACCTGGCGATCGGTGATCGTTTGTACTGGTTGTCGACCGGTGCGTACACCACCAGCTACAGCGCGGTTGAGTTCAATGGCTTCCCGCCACTGAAATCCTTCTACGTTTAAGAGCAGCGGTTAGTTTTTAGCCGCAAGCTACAAGAAAAAAAGCCCATGACGTGTCATGGGCTTTTTTGCTTCCGCTAAGCCGATAACTCACGCAACGCCGCCGTCGCCAAAAAGCCTGATCGCGAGGCGTAGCGATGGTCCTTTTGCACGCGCTCATCGATGCGCTGTAACAGGTGTTCCGGTTATGCCGGCCTCGCCACAGCCGGTGTTTACAGAGTTAGCTGTGTAGCACGCGCCTCGTATGCATCGGCCATTGCGCGAATCTGCGCATCATTCGCCGCAGCCAATGCCTTGCACGCCGTGCGTAAAAACTTCAAATTGCCCCCCGCCAATGCCTTGCGCAACCACTCCAGCGCCGCATCGACCTGGCCGCTGTCCGCCAGCACCGCCGCGTAGCTGAACTGCCCGCGAAAATCTCCGCCTTCGGCTGAACGGCGATACCAATCCACGGCAGCCTCCAGATCCTGTGCGCAGAAGCGGCCGTCTTCCAGATAACGCCCCAGCAGGTTCATCGATTTGGCGTGACCTTGCTCAGCTGCCCGGCGATAAAAACTCAGCGCTTGCGATTGATCCTCTGCAACACCGCGCCCGGTCGCCAGCAGATTGGCGTAGTTGTATTGGGCCCAATCCAGCCCGGCCTCGGCGCCCTTGCGGTATTCCCGCGCAGCTGCCGCTTCATCCGCCGCGCAGCCCCAACCATGTTCCAGACACCGCCCGGCCATATTGCGCGCCATCAGGTGCCCGCCCTGGGCCGCGATCCGGAACCAACACAGTGCCAGCGCTTCATCCCGCGCAATGCCTCGGCCTTCCAGCAGGATTTGCCCGAGCAGCGCCTGGGCATCCACCACGCCTTCTTTCGCCGCCATCAGGATCGCCTGGGCGGCGCGTACCGGGGAATCGTCGAGCATCGATTGCAGTTGTTCGACGTTGAGCACTTCTTCGCGACGCAGCAAGAAGCCCATGTCAGACCTCGACCCAGCGGCGCAACAGGTTGTGATAAGTGCCGGTGAGCTGGATCAGCGCCGGATGGTCGGGCACATCGGCGGTCAATTGCTGGATCGCGCCGTCCATTTCAAACAGCAGGGTGCGCTGGCTGTCTTCGCGCACCAGGCTTTGGGTCCAGAAAAACGAGGCGTAGCGTGCGCCACGGGTCACGGCGTTGACTTTGTGCAGGCTGGAACCGGGGTACAGCACCATGTCGCCGGCCGGCAGTTTTACCCGTTGCAGGCCGAAAGTGTCCTGGATCTCCAGCTCGCCGCCGTCATATTCCTCCGGGTCGCTGAAGAACAAGGTGGACGACAAATCGGTACGCACCCGTTCAAAACTACCCCGGGCCTGGCGCACGGCGTTGTCGATATGGAAATCGAAACTGCCGCCGGCGGTGTAGCAGTTGAACAGCGGCGGGAAGACCTTGTGCGGTAACGCCGCTGACATAAATAGCGGGTTTTTCCACAAGCGCTCAAGCATCGCCGCGCCGATTTCCTTGGCCAGCGGGTGGCCTTCGGGCAATTGCAGGTTGTGCTTGGCCTTGGCGGACTGGTGCCCGGCGGTGATTTTACCGTCGGCCCAATCGGTGCTTTCCAGGGCTTGGCGAATGCGCTGCACTTCCTCGCGAGAGAACAGGCCGGGGATGTGCAGCAACATGGGCAGTACCTGAATGCAGAGAGGCGCCAATGGTATTGATTCTTATCAAGCCTGTAAAACGCCGTTGACGGATGAGATCGTAAAAACCGTAAGCAAAAAGTGTAAAGAATGTAAATTCAATGCAATTAGCAATGTATCGCAATTGATAGAAAGTCGTGTTCACCCTATATTCCGCCGCCTCACATCCTTGGGGAAAGGACACGTCATGTCGCGCACTTCAATAAAAACACCTGCCAGTTCACCGCGCCTGCTGGCTTCGGCCATCGGCGTCGCGCTTACCGCCAGCTCTGCCGCCCAATTGGCGCAAGCGGCCGAAGACACTGAACAAAAAGGCGAGCGCAACACCATCTCCCTGGGCGCCACCAGCATCACCGGCGAAGAACAGGACCAGACCTCCTACCAGGTCGAAAAAGCCTCGTCGCAGAAGTACACCGCGCCGCTGGTAGACACCCCGCGTTCGGTCACCGTGGTGCCACAGCAAGTCCTCAAGGACACCGGCGCCACCTCGCTGCAAGATGCCTTGCGCACCGTACCGGGCATCACCTTCGGCGCGGGAGAAGGCGGCAACCCCCAGGGCGACCGTCCATTCATCCGTGGCTTCGACGCCCAGGGCGACACCTACCTCGACGGCGTGCGCGACACCGGCGGCCAGAGCCGTGAGATCTTCGACATTGAGTCGATTGAAGTCAGCAAAGGCCCGAACTCCTCGTTCGGCGGTCGTGGTTCGGCCGGTGGCAGCCTCAATCTGGTCAGCAAGACCCCACAAGCGCGGGACTTCACCAACGGCGGCTTCACCTACGGCTCCGACCAGACCCGCCGCTATGTGCTTGACGTCAACCGCCAGTTCCTCGACGACAGCGCCGCGTTCCGCCTGAACCTGATGAGCCACGAACAAAACGTCGCCGGCCGCGACGCGGTCAACTACGACCGTTGGGGCGTGGCCCCGTCGCTGACCTTTGGCCTGGGCACCCCGACCCGCGTCAACCTCAGCTACTACCACATGGAAAGCAACGACCTGCCGGATTCGGGCATTCCGTACGGTTATGGCTCGGCAAGCGCCACCACCCATGGCCATGACAAACCCACCGACGGCGGCGACAGCAGCAACTTCTATGGCCTCAAGGATCGCGACTTCCGCAAGACCCGCGCCGACATCAGCACGATCTCCATCGAGCACGATCTGAGCGACAGCATGACGCTGAAAAACACCCTGCGTCATGGCAGCACCGGCCAGGATTACATCCTCACCCAGCCGGACGACAGCAAGCTCAACGTCAACAAATACGGCACCGTATGGCGTCGTGCCAACACCCGCGTCTCCACCACCACGACCACCACCAACCAGACCGACCTGTTCGGCAGCTTCCAGGCCCTGGGCTTCAAGCACAGCTACTCCACCGGCCTGGAGTTCACGGGTGAAGAAACCCGCGTCAGTGGTTACACCGTGACGCCGAACGCCAACCCGACGCCCAACGGTTGCACGCCTGGCATGGTCGGCAACAGCGGCGGCAGTTGCACCTCCCTGGGCAACCCGAACCCGGACGACGCCTGGACCGGCGCCACCGCTCGCAACTACATGGGCACCAACACCAAGGCCACCAGCCGCGCCGCCTACGTGTTCGACACCATCGAGCTAGACCCGAAATGGCTGCTGAACGTTGGCCTGCGCTACGACACCTTCGACACCGAAGCCAACACCAATGCCACCACCGGGCGTACCAAGGTCAAGGACGACAGCCAATTCTTCAACTGGCAGGCCGGCCTGGTCTGGAAACCGCTGGAAAACGGCAGCATCTACACCTCCTACGCCACCTCGGCATCGCCGGCCGGCGGCCTGGTCGGTGAAGGCGTCGACAGCAACGCGATTCCGACCGGCATCAACACCAGCGACATGAAGCCGGAAGAAACCGTCAACTACGAACTGGGCACCAAGTGGGACCTGTTCCACAACCGCCTGTCCCTGTCGGCGGCGGTGTTCCGTACCGAGAAGAAAAACACCCGCATCCTGGTGGATTCCAACACCTACCAAACCGCCGGTGAGTCTCGCGTCGACGGCCTGGAGCTGACAGCCAGCGGCAAGATCACCGAGCAATGGCAAGTGTTCGCCGGCTACAGCTACCTGAAAGCCGAGCTGGTTGATCCTGGCAAGAACGGCAACCGTCAGGGCGTCGTCACCGCGGGTTCGAACAAAGGCAACCAGATGCCGAACACCCCGGAAAACTCGTTCAGCCTGTGGACCACCTACGCCATCACCCCAAAACTGACCGTCGGCGGCGGTGCGTTCTATGTCGACGATGTTTACGGCGACGCGGGCAACACGGTTTACGTACCGTCCTACACCCGCTACGACGCCATGGCCAGCTACAAGCTGACCAAGAACGTCGACCTGCAACTGAACGTGCAGAACCTGACCGACAAGACCTACTACGACAAGGCCTACGGTTCGCACTTCGCCAACCAGGCGGCCGGGCGCACGGCGTTGCTGTCCACCAACTTCCACTTCTAAGCAACAGCCTCACGCAGCACAAAGCCCCACGCATCGGATGCGTGGGGCTTTTGCGTGTTGAACAGAATGTTTCTCGACAAGCCACGGCATAATGCGCGCCGTGTCCTACATACCCAGATAGACGAGGCGGTCAGACGTGTTGAAGAAAACCCTGTTCCAGTTGCACTGGTTCTTCGGCATCAGCGCCGGGCTGGTGCTGGCCTTGATGGGGATCACCGGGGCTGCAGTGTCGTTCCAGGATGAAATCCTGCGCGCGCTCAACCCCACGGTACTGAGCGTGGAAAAACGCGAAGCCGGTGTGCTGCCGCCCGCCGAACTCGTGCGCAAGCTTGAAGCCACCGAAGGCAAGACCGTCTCCATGCTCTGGGTGGAAAACGATAGCGGCAATGCCGCACGCGT
Source organism: Pseudomonas sp. RP-B7 (assembly GCF_059803535.1). Lineage (NCBI taxonomy): Bacteria > Pseudomonadati > Pseudomonadota > Gammaproteobacteria > Pseudomonadales > Pseudomonadaceae > Pseudomonas > Pseudomonas sp. RP-B7. Next base: position 4,108 of record NZ_JAPFHC010000017.1, on the reverse strand, counting down.
GTTCTTCACCCCGCCACCGGGCGAGCGCCGCGGGCAGATGCGCTATTTCGATCCGTACACCGGCGCCTACATGGGCGACGCCGTCGGCCAGGACGTGTTCGGCTTCCTGCTGCAATTTCACCGTTTCCTCGTGATGGGCGACACCGGGCGCAACATCACCGGCGCGTGCACGCTGATCCTGGTGTTCTTCTGCCTGTCCGGGCTGTACCTGCGCTGGCCGCGCCAAGTGGCGAACTGGCGGGTATGGCTGACGCTGGACTGGCGCAAAAAGGGCCGCAGCTTCAACTGGGACCTGCACTCGGTATTTGGCACGTGGTGCCTGCTGGCCTACCTGCTGGCAGCGCTGACCGGCCTGTATTGGTCCTACGACTGGTACAACCAGGGCCTGACCAAACTGCTCTCCGACGCGCCGCAGAACGAGCGCATGCGCAAGCGCGGCCCGCCACCCGCTGGCCCGGCGCCAATCGCCAACTACGACGCGCTGTGGAGCAGCATCTACAGTCGCGCCGGTCCCGGCTTGAGCGCCTACAACATCCGCATGCCAGCCGTTGCCGGGCAACCGGCCACTGTCTACTACCTGCTGCAGGACTCGCCCCACGACCGCGCGCTGAACCAGATCAACCTGGACCCGGCCAGCGGCGAGGTCAAATCCCACGACCGCTACGCCAGCAAGACCCTTGGTTCCCAACTGCTGACCAGCGTTTACGCCCTGCATACCGGCAGCTATTTCGGCCTGGCAGGGCGGATTATTCTCACCGTCAGCTCGCTGCTGATGCCGTTGTTCTTTATCACCGGCTGGCTGCTGTACCTCGACCGCCGCCGCAAAAAACGCCAGGTGCGTGATGCGCGCAAAGACCTCGGCGCCAACAGCAGCGAGGCCCCGGCATGGCTGATCGGCTTTGCCAGCCAGAGCGGGTTCGCCGAGCAACTGGCCTGGCAGACCGCCGGCCAATTGCAGGCCGCCGGGCTGCCAGTGAAGGTGCAGCCCCTGGGCAGCGTCAGCCAGGACGACCTGCGTCAGTCCGAAAACGCGCTGTTCGTGGTCAGCACCTTCGGCGACGGTGAAGCGCCCGACAGCGCCCGTGGTTTCGAGCGCAGCGTGCTCGGCCAGGACCTGTCTCTCAAGGGCCTGAACTACTCGGTGCTGGCCCTGGGTGATCGGCAGTACCAACACTTCTGTGGGTTCGCCCGGCGCCTGCATTTCTGGCTGACCAATCAGGGCGGTAACGCGCTCTTCGCCCCGGTTGAAGTCGACAGCGGCGACACCGCCGCCCTGCGCCACTGGCACCAGCAACTCGGCGAACTGACCGGCCACGCCCCCACCACCGCCTGGCCAACGGCGCAGTACGAAAACTGGACCCTGAGCCAACGCACCCTGCTCAACCGCGACAGCGTCGGCGCCAGCGTCTACCTGCTGGGCCTCACCCCGCCATCGCCGCAAACCTGGCTGGCGGGCGACCTGGTGGAAGTGCTGCCGCGCAATTGCCCGTGGGCCATCGAACACTTCCTCGAAGGCCTCGGCCTGAGCGGCAGCGACGGCGTGTTGATCGACGACCTCGCGCACACCCTCGATCAGGCCCTGGCCACCCGCCAACTGCCGACCCATCGCGCCCATCTGGTCGGCCTGCACGCCCAGGCACTGGTCAACGCGCTGGTGCCCCTGGGCATGCGCGAATACTCCATTGCTTCGATTGCCAGCGATGGCGTGCTGGAGCTGATCGTGCGCCAGGAACGCCACCCCGACGGCAGCCTCGGTTTGGCGAGTGGCTGGCTCACCGAACACGCGGCCCTCGGCTCGGCCATCAGCCTGCGCCTGCGCCGCAACAGCGGCTTCCACCTGCCCGACGCGCCGGTGCCGCTGATCCTGCTGGGCAACGGCACCGGCCTCGCCGGCCTGCGCAGCCTGCTCAAGGCACGCATTGCCGACGGCCAGCAGCGCAACTGGCTGCTGTTCGGCGAGCGCAACATCGCCCACGACTACTTCTGCCAGGACGAGCTGCAAGGCTGGCTGGCGAGTGGGGATCTGGCGCTGCTGGACCTGGCGTTTTCCCGCGATCAAGCGGAAAAGATCTACGTGCAGGAACGCCTGCGCGAATCGGCGGATGTGCTGCGCAAGTGGCTGGCCGAGGGTGCGGCGATTTATGTGTGCGGCAGTTTGCAGGGCATGGCGGCCGGGGTGGATCAGGCGCTGGCGGATATTCTGGGCAGTGACGCCGTGGAGCGGTTGATCGAACAGGGCCGTTACCGTCGCGACGTGTACTGACCTCTTAGGCGCCAAAGTCCCCATGTGGGAGCGGGCTTGTGTGGGAGCGGGCTTGCTCGCGAAGACGGTGTTTCTGTCGACACCTATTTCACCGATCCACCGCTTTCGCGAGCAAGCCCGCTCCCACAGGTTTAACCGCGTTTCAAATCAGGTGGGTTGGAGTTTTTGCTGGAATACCGACACGCCATCCAAGTCGCGCAAAATCACCGTCAACTCCGCCGTCTGCCCATCAATCTGCACCTCGCCAAAAAACTGGAATCCCGCAAACGGCGAGGTGTTCTGCGCCGGTGGTGCTTTCTCGAACACCACTTCTGGCCCAAAGGTTTTATCCAACGGATTGGGCCCAAAGCTGCCAGCATTCAGCGGCCCCGCAACAAACTCCCAGAACGGTTCGAAATCCTGGAACGCCGCCCGGTCCGGGTGGTAGTGATGCGCCGCGCAGTAGTGCACATCGGCGGTCAGCCACACATGGTTGCGCACCTTCTGCGCCCTTAAAAAACCGAGTAACTCGGCGATCTCCAGCTCACGCCCTTGCGGTGCGCCGGGGTCATTGTTGGCGATCGCTTCCCAGCGCGGCACGCCCGTGCTGACCTCTCCATCCGGCACGCCCAGGCCAATCGGCATGTCGGCGGCGATGACTTTCCACTGCGCCGTGGACGCCTTGAGTTCGCGCTTGAGCCAGTCCAGTTGCTCACGGCCCATGAAGGCTTTTTCGCCGCCCAGGTTGTCATCGTTGGGCCCGCGATAGCTGCGCATGTCCAGCACAAATACATCCAGCAACGGCCCGTAGCCGAGCTTGCGATAAATCCGCCCGCCGCCGTCGGCGCTCTGCCGGCGCATCGGCGAATATTCCAGCCAGGCCTGGCGGGCACGGCTCACCAAGGTGTTGATGTCCTTGGTCTGGTAGCGCTCATCGAGCTGCTTGCTCGGCGACCAGTTGTTCACCACCTCATGGTCGTCCCACTGCCAGATCTGCGGCACCTCGGCATTGAAGCGGCGCACGTTTTCATCCAGCAGGTTGTAGCGGTAATTGCCGCGATAGTCATCGAGGGTCTCGGCGACTTTGCTTTTGGCTTCGCTGGTGATGTTGCGCCACACACGTCCGCCCTCCACCGCGAGCTGCGCGGGCACCGGGCCGTCGGCGTAGATGGTGTCGCCGCTGTGGATAAAGAAGTCCGGCAGGCGCAGGCGCATGGCTTCATAGATGCGCATGCCGCCGATGTCCGGGTTGATGCCGAAGCCTTGGCCAACGGTATCGCCGCTCCATACAAAACGGATGTCGCGCCGCTGTTGCGGCACGCTGCGCAGGTGGCCGAACCAGGGTTCGCTGGCGACACCGGTCTGGGCGTCCTCGAAGTGCACGCGATAGAAGATCGCCTGGTCGGCGGGCAGCCCGGTGAGTTCGACGCGGGCGGTAAAGTCGCTGCGATGGTCGGCCAGGGGCGAGATGGATTTGCGCGGGTTGCCGAACGTGCTGCGGGTGTCCCACTCCACCACCATCCGTGCCGGGCGGTCGCTGCGGCTCCAGATCATCGCCCGGTCGCCAAGCAGGTCGCCGGACTGCACGCCATCGGTGAGTTGCGGGCGGTCCTTGACCGAAGCGATCACCGCCGGCGCCAGGCCCGGCAGCAACAACCCGGCGCCGACGGCTTGCATCACGCGGCGACGGCCGAGATCGAAGTGGCTCATGCAGGTGCCCTCTTGAATATCAAAAGGGCAACTTAAACATGCAGGGATGAAGCGGATATGACACAGGCCTTGCGATCAATGAAGATCAAACGGTGGGAGCGGGCTTGCTCGCGAAGGCGGTGGGTCAGTTAGAACATCTTTGACTGACCCACCGCC
>NZ_JAPFHC010000016.1:0-129838 GCF_059803535.1 Pseudomonas sp. RP-B7 | reverse complement strand
CACTCGTAGCTCAGCTGGATAGAGTACTCGGCTACGAACCGAGCGGTCACAGGTTCGAATCCTGTCGAGTGCACCATACAAACAAAAAGCCCGCCTAGTGCGGGCTTTTTGCCGTCTGGGGTTTGTGTGGGAATGATCCCGGGTTTTATCTTTTCTCCTACGTCATGTGTTTTCCTTTCGGGCAGCGTCGTCGCAGTTCATAGATCCAGCCATTGCTCAGCTTTTGCTCGCAAGCGCTTGTTCTTACCAGTTTTTTAACGTTTAAAGCGGTCGGGCGGTGTATCATTGCGCCCGTCAGCCCCGCCGGGGCTTGTGGAATACCTCCATGGACTTACCCAGTAGTTACTCAGTACCCCGTTTTACCAATCATGAATTGACTGATTGATCCTTCCGGCGTGCCCCGCTGCTGGGAGTGGAGTTCGCCTATGACCGAAGTAGAAGTAAAGAAAACACAAGAAAGCCTGCAGGATCGCCTGGCTCAAGTCATCGAGCTGCTGCAGCGCCAGCGTGTGGTCGAAGATCTTACGCATCGCCAGGAAGGTCCGAACCACGACCGCGTCGAAAACCTGGTCCACCGCCAAAACCTCGTCGAGTTGCAACGCAAGCTCGATGATCTGCACTCCGCCGACGTCGCTTACATCCTCGAAGCCTTGCCGCTCGATGATCGACTGACCCTCTGGCAGTTGGTCAAGGCTGACCGCGACGGCGACATCCTTCTCGAAGTATCCGACTCGGTCCGTGAAACCCTGATCGCCGACATGGACGATCACGAGCTCCTGGCTGCGGCCAAGGAGATGGACGCCGACGAACTCGCTGACTTGGCCCCCGAGCTGCCGCGTGACGTCGTGCACGAGCTGATGGAGGCCCTCGACGGCCAGCAACGTGAGCGAGTGCGCTCCGCGCTGTCCTATGACGAGGACCAGGTCGGCGCGCTGATGGACTTCGAGATGGTCACCATCCGCGAAGACGTCAGCCTGGAAGTGGTTCTGCGCTACCTGCGCCGGCTGAAAGAGCTGCCTGGCCATACCGACAAACTGTTCGTGGTCGACTACGAAGGCATTCTCAAGGGTGTGCTGCCGATCAAGCGTCTGCTGGTCAATGATCCGGACAAGAAAGTTGCGGACCTGATGGCCAGCGACACGGTGAGTTTTCACCCGGACGAAGATGCGTACGAGGCTGCCCAGGCGTTCGAGCGTTACGACTTGATCTCGGCGCCGGTAGTCGACAAGAACGGCAAGCTGATTGGTCGTTTGACCATCGATGAAATGGTCGACTTGATTCGTGAGGAAAGTGAGACCGAAGTCCTCAACATGGCGGGTTTGCGTGAAGAGGAAGACATTTTTGCATCGGTCTGGCGCTCACTGCATAACCGTTGGGCGTGGTTGGCGATCAACCTGATTACCGCGTTTATTGCGTCGCGGGTGATTGGGTTGTTCGAGGGCTCGATCGAGAAGTTGGTGGCCCTTGCGGCGCTGATGCCGATTGTGGCCGGCATCGGCGGCAACTCGGGTAACCAGACGATTACCATGATCGTGCGTGCCATGGCGCTGGATCAGGTGAGTACCGCCAATTCATCGCGCTTGCTGCGCAAGGAGCTGGCGGTTGGCTTGATCAACGGTCTTGTGTGGGGTGGGGTAATTGGTGTGGTGGCTTACTTGCTCTACGGCAGTTGGTCGCTCGGTGTCGTGATGACGGCCGCCATGACCCTCAACCTGCTGCTGGCCGCCTTGATGGGTGTGTTGATCCCCATGACCCTGGCCCGCCTCGGACGTGACCCTGCGATGGGTGCCAGTGTGATGATCACCGCGATGACCGACAGTGGTGGCTTCTTTATCTTCCTGGGGTTGGCAACGATCTTCCTGCTTTGATCCAACCCCGATGGGGGCAGCTCTGCCCCCTTGCTGCATCCTCTTCTCAAATCCCGGGCAAAAAAAAGCCAGCACATGGCTGGCTTCGGCTTTCAGGTGCAGATCAATTGGCTTCTGCGGCCGCCTCAACGTCGTGCGCGATAAGCGAGACGAGAGCATTTTGCTGGCGGTGGGAGAGCTGACGAAAACGCTGCAGCAGTTCGCGTTCGTGCAGTGACAGCTCGGGGCTGTCCAGGCGCATGCTCAACTCTTCGCCCAACGCACCTTCCTGAATAAGGCTTTGCTCCAGGCGCGCGATGATTTCGGAGTTCATGCTGCGGTGATGATTGCGAGCCACCTCGGCAATGCGTTCCCGCATTCCGTCTGGCAGACGTACGACGAACTTGTCAGCCGTACGGCTGGAATAAATTGCCTGTTTCAATGGGCGCATATATTTAACCGGTTAGTTCAGGGGAGCGGTTTCTGGAATTGGCCGCAAGCGATGAGTGTTAAGACAAGGCTCACGACCAAAGTTCAACCTGAATTGCAAAGAGGCCGCATCATGCCTCAGATTTGCCAGTTCCTTGGCGTCAATTCTGTGACAAATATTGAACTGCCTAAAGGCTTAATGCCAGCACTGATTTGCATTTTTGCGGACTGGTTGGAAAACTTTTCGGCGAAGGATTTCATCCAGTAATGATCGCGCAAAGCCCGGCCGCAAAAGGGTTTTAGGGCGCACATCGTATAGCAAAGTGGCCTTTTGCCCTTGAATTTAAGACTAGTGGCAATCTGCCGATTTACTAGCACGAGGCGACATAAGGTAGGTGGGAGTCAGCGCAGTACGGGGTCGAATTTGATCCGGCGACCCACGATGAGGGTCAGCAACAGAATGCCGGCAAACACGCCGCTGGCGATAAATGCGCTGGATTGCACGTCCCGCGCGCTGGCATTCAGTCCCAGGATGGCACTGGCTAGGGTCAGGCAAAGAAACAGCCAGGCGGACTTGTTCATTGCGGCGTCCTCAGAAAACCCAGTGTTCGGCGGATGGCGCTGCTTGAGTGCCCTGGGTCAGGTGAATGTCGGATTGCGGTTTTACGGCCATCACGGCCAGTTGCGGACGCTGTTGCAAATGATGGGGCACGGGCTGGTGCAGCTGCGCGGTGTCGTCGCTAGTGTTCGATTGGAAATGGAAGGCCACCAATGCCGCCAGGGCTGCGGTGTTGAGAGCTAACAGAAGGGCGCTGTTCATAATCATGTTCTCCGCAGCAGGCATGGCCGAGTTGGTTTTATAAGGGAGGTATTGCAGAACCCGTGCCAAGGTTTTAATTCAATAAAATCAGTGACTTAAGTGTAGTTTGGTGGGCTGTTTTATTGCAATTTGCAATGCTGGCATTTTGGGGTAATGCATTTTGCACGATGGCACCAAGTGCCCGGTTCCACGGGACCAAACGGCAGCCACCCCGGTAAGCTGCGGCCTACACTCAAAAAGCCTACAGACGACATGACAAAACCCAACCCGGCCGTTAACATGCACGCCGTCCGTCGCACCGCCCCTTGGCGAGATGACGGTCATTGGTCCCAGTAGCTCAATTGGATAGAGCATCCCCCTCCTAAGGGGAAGGTTGGCCGTTCGAACCGGCCCTGGGACACCAGATCCAAAGCCCCGCACAGATTGTTCTGGCGGGGCTTTTTTGTGGGTGCTTTTCAAAGATGTGTCGAACCTTGACGCTGTTCAGGGTTCACAGCAGGTGCGCGGTGTATTTATCACGATCTATGTACCTTGCAGCCAGCCGGGCAGCGTCTGACGGTTAAGCAAAATAATCCCCGGAAACAGCATATGCCGCCTGTCCGGACCCGCCCACCCAGGACTATCATGCCGATAGCCCTGTCTCTCACCGCAAGGAGCCGCTCGGAACGCCGATGCGCCAGATCTGGAAATCTTTTCGAGCCCTTTATTTCGCCTCTTTGATGATGCTGATCGGCTCCGGCCTGCTCAGTACTTACCTGGCCTTGCGCCTGGCAGCCGACCATGTGGACAGCCTGTGGGTCGGTGCGCTGATGGCGGCCAACTACTTTGGCCTGGTGCTGGGCGGCAAGATCGGGCATCGCCTGATTGCCCGGGTCGGGCATATCCGTGCGTATGCCACCTGTGCCGGGATCGTCGGCGCGGCAGTGCTGGGGCATGGCCTGATTGACTGGCTGCCGGCGTGGATCGTACTGCGGGTCATTGTCGGCCTGGGGATGATGTGCCAGTACATGGTCATCGAGAGTTGGCTGAATGAACAGGCGGACGCCAAGCAGCGCGGTGTAGTGTTCAGCGGCTACATGATCGCCTCCTACCTGGGGCTGGTGCTGGGTCAGTTGATCCTGGTGATGCACCCCCAGCTCGGCCTCGAATTGCTGATGTTGGTCGCGTTGTGCTTTGCCCTGTGCCTGGTGCCGGTGGCGATGACCCGACGGATTCACCCGGCGCCGCTGCATCCGGCGCCGATGGAGCCGCGCTTCTTTATCAAGCGGGTGCCGCAGTCGCTGAGTACGGTGCTGGGCGCGGGGTTGATCGTCGGTTCGTTCTACGGCCTGGCGCCGCTGTATGCCTCGCAGCAAGGCTTGAGCACCGAGCAGGTCGGTCTGTTCATGGGTAGCTGCATTTTTGCCGGTCTGGTGGTGCAGTGGCCGTTGGGCTGGTTGTCTGATCGCTATGATCGCGCCCTGTTGATTCGTTGTTTCGCGCTGTGCCTGGCGGTGGCGGCGTTGCCGTTGGCGGTGCTCACCCAGGTGCCGTTGGAAGTGCTGTTCGTGGCTGGGTTCGCGTGTTCCCTGGTGCAGTTCTGTCTGTATCCGCTGGCTGTGGCGTTCTCCAATGACCACGTGGAAGGTGATCGCCGCGTCTCGCTCACCGCGATGCTGCTGGTGACCTACGGCGTGGGTGCCAGTATCGGGCCGTTGCTGGCCGGTGTGGTGATGAAGCTGTTCGGCAGCCAAATGCTGTACGCGTTCTTCAGCCTGTGTGCGTTGATCCTGGTGTGGCGCATCCGGCCGAAGGCGGTGACCAATCTGCATCAGGTGGACGATGCGCCGCTGCATCACGTGGCCATGCCCGACAGCATGTCCAGTTCGCCGCTGGTGGCGGCGCTGGACCCACGGGTCGATGAACAGGTGGTGCAAGAGCAGATGCAGACCGCTGTGCCGCAAGAGCCTGAGGTCGAGACTGAAGCCGATGCACAGCCAGCGGTTGAAGAGCCTGCCTTCGAAGGGCCACCGGAGCCCTTGGGCCCCGAAGAGCATCCCCATGACTTGAGCAGGGCACGCCCCTGAATGCAAAAACGGGCAGATCCCATCAGGATCTGCCCGTTTTTTTTGCTGCATGTGTTAAGGCTTAAAAGTCGTCGTCTTTGTCAAAACGCCGTGCTTCACGTTGCAGTTGGTACACAAATCGTTCGACCTGGCGTTGTACCAGGCCACTCATGTTGTGGAAGCGCACGCCAGCGAAGGTGGTGTTGATCTTCTCTTCGAAGTGCAGGTAACGCAGTTCGACGGAGGTGGTCATGCTGCCGAAGGGCAGGGCGGCGATAAAGCGGTCATAGACCTGGCCCAGTTGCAGGCGCTCGGAGATGTCGCCTTCAAAACGCAATTTGCAGCCAGTGGCGGAGATGTCCAGCAGCTTGCCGCTGACCGGCGCCTTGAGTTTCTCGCCGCCCAGCTCGATGTTTACCAGTTGTGCCAGCTTCAGCGCGGCGCGAAAGGCATTGCGGCGCTGATGGTAGACCACCTCGTCCGGCATGCTGCCGGTGTAGATACGGTGGCCGTCTTTTTCACTGATGGTGTAGGTGCCGTTGCTTTCCCAGGCGACGCGCACGCCTTCGTGGAAACCTTCGATGCGAAACGGTTCGCCGCTTTCGAGGAAGCGCTCGCCATCGCGCGGAATCATTTCGTCCAGTGCCAGGGTCTTTTTGTCCCGGTCGACGTCCACCAGATAGCTTTGGAAGCGCTGGCTGCGTTCGTGGAAGGTGATGATCAGCGGGTCGTGGCTTTCTTGCAGCATCCGCAAGGTGCCGACAATTTCCAGGGGCGTAGTGAGTACCTTGGGTGGCTGCGGTGCATCTTCCGCATTAAGGGCGTTGAACACGGTTCTTCCATCTCCAGACAAAATACGACTACACGCAAGAACCGGCATTTTGCCAGTATGTGGCGCGCCTTGGATAGGGCGCGCTGTAAACCGGCGTCAGGCTTGGCTGCGGGTGCTTGGCTTGACCAGGCGTGAGGTGGAGCCTTGGGCGTTGTACAAGGCTGGAGGCTCACCGCCATGGAGTATACGCAACTGGTTGGCGGTCGTGGCTTGCTGAAGTTGGATCGACTGACCGTTGAGCAGGTTGGCTTCCTGGCATTGGGCGAGCAATTGATTGAGTTCTTTGCTCTGCGCCAGCAACTGGTCGCCGACGGAGGAGTGACTGGCCAATTGTGCGAGGCCGTCGTGGTCAGCGGGCAGGCCCAGGCTGAGGAGAATTTCACTGCGTTTCTTGCCGTGTTGTTCCAGCAGCACGATCAACGACTGCTTGCGTGCCAGGATTTCTTCCAGCAGGGGCATGTCCCGGCCATAGAGGGCCAGGGATTCTTCTTTTAGCAGCTCGAGCAAATGTTGCGTCGGCGCCAGATCATCAATGATCAGTTGAAGCAGGTTTTCGTCGTGGTGCATGGCTGGCCTTGGGGTTTAAGCGTCCAAAAGCCCGGCGCAGGCCTTTGCCTAGCGCTCGGCTTCGAAGTTAAGCAGCTTGCTGGCTACACGGTTGCTGTCGACTTTGTAGCTGCCATCGGCGATTGCTTGTTTCAATTCGGCCACGCGGGCCTTATTGACAATCGGCTGATCGCGCAGCGAGTCAGTGACCTTCTGCAACTGTTGAGCCTCATTGCTCAGGTGTACGGATTCCCCGCTTTGGCTGGCGCCAACCTGTTCTGCCTTGGCGGGCAGCGGTTGCGACTTGGCTTCTACGCTGTCCTTGGCACCGCTGGTGCGCGTAGAGCCGGGCAAAGCCTGGGTACTGTTTAAACGGCTGAAATCGATGACCATGATAAAAAAACCTCTGGGTATTTGGACGCTTGCCATGTTTTCGGCCATACCCGGACAAACTTTAGGCTCGATTGACAATAAACCTGCGCGCGCTGACGTCTGACGCACAGTGTAGAAAAAGCCGGCGCCCGATACCAGTGATCTATAAAGCCACTTCGACTTGCCCCGGGGCTGTCACCCGCGCCTTGATCACTCGATTGGAGTTGAGGTTCTTTACCCGTATCTGTTCGCTCATGCCGCCGTTGGACAGCGCTTCCCCTGGCATTTTCACCTGCAACGCACCGCTGCTCGCGGAAATAACCACCTGATCACCTTTGCGAATTACCTCGGCCTGCTCCAGATGCACCAGGGTAATGACCTGATCGGTGACCACTGGTCGGGTCAATTTCTGCCCGACGGCCTGGTCCACGGAGGTGAGGTAGCCCTGGCTGATCAGGCTGATGTCGCGTTCACGCAGTACAACATCGTCTAGACCGATGATGCCGGTGCGCTTCAGCGGGCGGGCGACCACCACCACATCGCGGAACAGTTTGACCTGCGCCGGCACGAACACCGTCCAGGGTGACGCGCCTTCGCAGCGCACTTTGACCGTCACGCGACCAATGGGCTGGGCGGGGCTTTCCAGGGTGGCTGTCAATTCCTTGTCGCACATTGGCATGCGCAAACGCGGGTCCAATGGGTTGACTTGGATTTCATAACGCCCCGGTGTCTGTGTGGTTGCCAGATAATCTTCTACAGTGAACTCAAGAAACCCCTGAGTGACGCCGATAAGTAGATCAGGCAAGGTGACGTTGTCCGCGCGGGCCGCGCTGTTGAGGCCCAGGGCGAACAATGCCAGCGAGACGCAGAGCAATCTGCTGTACCGTGGTAATTGAAGGCGTCGGGAAACTGTCGTTTTAATATCCATAGCCAATAATTAGCAAAGCTCGTGCCGTTTAGAGTTGGGTGCGCGTCGCACCCTCAAAGGTTTTAGCGTAGGAGTCTGGGCATGGCAGGAGTAATGGATTCAGTAAACCAGCGCACACAGCTGGTAGGGCAGAATCGCCTGGAGTTGTTGCTTTTTCGCCTGGATGGCAAACAGCTATATGGCATCAACGTATTCAAGGTGCGGGAGGTGCTGCAATGTCCCAAGCTGACGATCATGCCCAAGTCCAGCCCGGTGGTGTGTGGCGTCGCCAACATCCGTGGTGCGACCATCCCGATTCTTGACCTGGCCCTCGCCACTGGTTCGTCCGGTTTGCAGGACCGCGAAAGCCCGTTCGTGATCATTACCGAGTACAACACCAAGACCCAGGGGTTCCTGGTGCGCTCGGTGGAGCGCATCGTCAACATGAACTGGGAAGAGATCCATCCACCACCCAAGGGCACCGGCCGCGATCACTACCTCACGGCGGTGACGCGGGTCGATAACCAGTTGGTGGAAATCATCGACGTGGAGAAGATCCTCGCCGAAGTGGCGCCGACCTCGGAATCGATTTCGGTGGGTGTGGTCGACGCTGAAACCGCACACAAGGCAATTTCGCTGCGTGTGCTGACGGTGGACGACTCGTCGGTGGCGCGCAAACAGGTGACCCGTTGCCTGGAAACCATCGGTGTTGAGGTGGTGGCGCTCAATGACGGCCGCCAGGCTCTGGATTACCTGCGCAAGCTGGTGGATGACGGCAAGAAGCCGGAAGAAGAGTTCTTGATGATGATTTCCGACATCGAGATGCCGGAAATGGACGGATACACCCTCACGGCCGAGATCCGCAACGATCCACGCATGCAAAAATTGCATATCATCCTGCATACTTCATTGTCAGGCGTATTCAATCAGGCGATGGTCAAGAAAGTCGGTGCCGATGACTTCCTGGCCAAATTCCGCCCTGATGACCTGGCAAACCGGGTAGTCGACCGGATCAAGGCAGCAGATCACGGCTAGGGGCATTTGCCCCTGGCGGTCACACGATTTAAGAGGCGGTATCATTGTCTACGGGTAATTTGGATTTCGAACAGTTCCGGGTCTTCCTGGAAAAAGCCTGTGGCATATTGCTCGGTGAAAACAAGCAGTACCTGGTATCCAGCCGTCTCAACAAACTGATGGAACAGCAGGGCATCAAATCCCTGGGTGAGTTGGTGCAGCGTATCCAGGGCCAGCCGCGCAGCGGGCTCAAGGAAATGGTGGTCGATGCCATGACCACCAACGAAACCCTGTGGTTTCGTGATACCTACCCGTTTGAAGTGCTCAAGAGCAAAGTGCTTCCGGAGGCCATCAAGGCCAGCCCGGGCCAGCGCTTGCGCATCTGGTCGGCGGCCTGCTCCTCGGGGCAGGAACCGTATTCGATCTCGATGTCCATCGATGAGTTCGAACGGACCAACATGGGCCAGCTCAAGGCCGGTGCGCAGATCGTCGCCACCGACTTGTCCGGCACCATGCTCACCAACTGCAAGACCGGCGAATACGACAGCCTGGCGCTGGGCCGTGGCTTGTCCCAGGAGCGCCTGCAACGTTACTTCGAGCCGAAAGGGGCAGGACGTTGGGCGGTCAAGGCGCCGATCAAGAACCGGGTGGAGTTTCGCTCGTTCAACCTGCTCGACAGCTACGCCAGCCTGGGCAAGTTCGACATGGTGTTCTGCCGCAACGTGCTGATCTACTTCTCGGCCGAAGTGAAGAAAGACATCCTGTTGCGCATCCATGGCACGCTCAAGCGTGGCGGCTATTTGTTCCTTGGTGCTTCCGAGGCGTTGAACGGTCTGCCGGATCACTACCAGATGGTGCAGTGCAGCCCGGGTATCATCTACCAGGCCAAGTAAGCATCAAAAACGTGGGAGCCAGGCTTGTGTGGGAGCTGGCTTGCCTGCGATAGCATCACCTCTGTATCACTGAAGTACCGAGGTGTCTGCATCGCAGGCAAGCCAGCTCCCACACAAACCAGCTCCCACAGTTGTTTTTGCGGCAATCCTCTCAATAGCGGCAAACCCCATTGCCGCTTTACTGGCACCACGCGGAAACCCATTGCCGCTTTTCTGGCATTGCCGCCCGGCAACTTCCCCGCAAAGCCCTGAAACACGGGCCTTCGAAGAATTGGCACACACCTTGCTATAACCCTGTTAACGAAAAGCAGGTCAGCCTAAAGGTTTCCGCCATGAGCATCAGCTTCGATAAAGCGCTCGGTATCCACGAACAAGCCCTGGGCTTCCGCGCCCAGCGTGCCGAAGTCCTGGCCAACAACATTGCCAACGCCGATACCCCGAACTACAAGGCTCGGGACCTGGACTTCTCCGCCGTGCTCGCCGCACAGCAGGACAAGAACAAGAACGGCACCTTCGCTTTGAACATGACCAACAACCGTCATATCGAAGCGCAAGGCCTGAGCAGTGGGGACGAGTCGCTGCTGTATCGCACGCCGATGCAGCCGTCGATCGACCAGAACACCGTCGACGCCCAGCTGGAGCAATCGGCCTACGCCGAGAACTCGGTGAACTTCCAGGCCAGCTTCACCCTGCTCAACAGCAAATTCAAAGGGCTGATGTCAGCCCTGCGTGGAGAGTAAGCCATGTCCCTGTCCAGTGTTTTCAATATTGCCGGTAGTGGCATGAGCGCCCAGACCACGCGTCTGAACACCGTCGCCAGTAACATCGCCAACGCCGAAACCGTGTCGTCGAGCATTGACCAGACCTACCGCGCCCGCCACCCAGTGTTCGCCACCATGTTCCAGGCCGGTCAGAACGGCGGCAGCGACTCGCTGTTCCAGGAGCAGGGTGCCGCAGGTTCCGGCGTGCAGGTGTTGGGCGTGGTCGAAGACCAGAGCAACCTCGAAGCCCGCTACGAACCCAACCACCCTGCCGCGAACGAAAAGGGTTACGTGTACTACCCCAACGTCAACGTGGTCGAGGAAATGGCTGACATGATTTCCGCCAGTCGCTCGTTCCAGACCAACGCGGAAATGATGAACACCGCCAAAACCATGATGCAAAAGGTCCTGACCCTGGGTCAGTGATAAGGGGCGCCGAATAATGGCTATCGTTGATACAACATCAACCAATACAGCGGTGCAGAACCTTTTCAACACGAAGGTCAACACTGCCACCAACAATGTTGCGAGCGCTGCCACCGCTGCCACGGGCAACCAGTCCCTGGGCAAGGATGCATTCCTGCAATTGCTGGTGACTCAGCTGAAGAACCAGAACCCGCTGTCGCCTCAGGACAACGGCGCGTTCGTGGCCCAGCTGGCGCAGTTCAGCAGCCTGGAAGGCATCAACACGCTGAACGACTCGGTGAATGCGATCTCCAGCAACTTCAGCTCGTCGCAAGCGCTGCAGGCTTCGTCGCTGGTGGGGCGTTCGATCATCACCCAGACCGACAAGGCCCTGGTGGATACGAGCAAGAGCATGACCGGTTCGGTCGCGGTGACTTCGGCGGTGGGCAACGTCTCCATCAAGATCACCGACAAAGACGGCAACGTGGTACGCACCATCGACATGGGCGCCCAGAGTGCCGGCACTTCCGACTTTATCTGGGATGGCAAGAACGAAAAGGGCGAGGTTGCTCCAGCGGGCACCTACACCTTCGCGGCCACCACCAAGAACGACAAGGGCGACGCCGTTGCCTTGAGCACTTCGCTGCCAGCCACGGTCACCAGCGTGACCCTGAGCAAGACCGGCGGCGAAATGCTGCTGAACCTGGCGGGCGGCATGGGCAGCGTCAAGCTGTCGCAAATTCAGACTATCGGTACATAGAGCCGGCTAAATACGGCAGAAAGGGAGAGAAGCATGTCTTTTAACATCGGCCTTAGCGGCCTCTATGCGGCCAACAAACAACTGGACGTGACCGGCAACAACATCGCCAACGTCGCGACCACTGGCTTCAAATCGTCCCGTGCGGAATTCGCGGACATCTACGCCGCGTCCAAACTGGGTACCGGCCAGAACAGCATCGGCAACGGGGTGAACCTGGCGGCGGTGTCCCAGCAGTTCACCCAGGGTGACGTCAACAACAGCGGCGGCGTGCTGGACATGGCGATCCAGGGCGGCGGCTTCTTCGTACAGAAGGGCAGCGACGGCTCGCTGGAATACACCCGTAGCGGCGCCTTCCGTGCCGACAAAGATGGTTACATCACCAACAACACTGGCACCTCGCGCCTGCAAGGCTATGCGGCGGATGACAATGGCAAGATCGTCAAGGGTGGCCTGGTCGACCTGCAACTGAACCTGTCGAGCCTGCCGCCAAAGGCGTCCACCAAGGTGGATTCCACCAGTAACCTGAATTCGTCGGACCTGCCGATCGACCAGACGGCACACCCGTTTGATCCTACCAAGACCGACAGCTTCAACACCCAGTACTCCACCACGCTTTACGATACCCAGGGCAACGCCCACTCGATGGTGCAGTACATGGTCAAGACGGGCTCCAACGTCTGGAAGTCCTACACCTTGATCGACGGCCGCAACCCTGACGGTACTGCCATCAGCGGTTCCGACCCATTCGGCGTGACGGCGCCTGTCGCGTCGACGCTGACCTTTGACGAAGCCGGCAAACTCAAGACTATTGTTGCGCCGAATGTCGCTGGCACCACAATGACCGTTGACGACTGGGTTCCAGGCGGCATGGTCAACGGCTTGTGGCAGAAAAACGGTGCTAAAGCCAACCCTGACGGGATCGCCGTCAACATGGGCAACATTACCCAGTACAACTCCGCCAGCTACCGTAACCCGCCGGTCACCGACGGCTACGCCACCGGCCAGATCACTGGCTTGAAAATCGACGGCAGCGGCGTACTGTTCGCCACGTTCAGCAACCAGCAGAGCAAGGCCATCGGCCAGATCTCCCTGGCCAGCTTCAACAACGAACAGGGCCTGCAGCCATCGGGCGGCACCACCTGGAGAGAGACCTTCGCATCGGGCCAGCCGGGTTACGACGCCCCGCAAACCGGCACCCTGGGTTCGATCGTGGCCAACTCCCTGGAGAACTCCAACGTCAACCTGACCAATGAGCTGGTGGACCTGATCAAGGCCCAGAGCAACTATCAGGCGAACGCCAAGACGATCTCCACCCAGAGCACCATCATGCAGACCATCATTCAGATGACGTGATGCTGACCTGTAAATGGTGAAGAAAAACCCCTCGATGAGGGGTTTTTTTTTGCAGGTATTTCTTGCATTGCACTGGCTTTTCCCCGTCAGAAGATCCGATTTTTGACGCGGTTTAAGCTGGAACGGATTACGCCCTTTTTACCACCTATGAAGCCAACAAGGATTCATCTGGGGGAGAGGGGTATATGTTTGGAGTCAACGTGCCGGCCCAGGTGTCATGGGGGGGATTAAGCGGCCATAACAATGCGGGCGGTTTTAAAAAAAGCCAGGACAAGACCGACGATACGCAGAAGGTCGATACCGATAAAGACACCGTTTCGAACCTGCTCAAGGAGTTGGAGGACGCCCAGAAGACGTCCAAGACTCAGCTCGAGCAGGACTTGCGCGACAAACTCAATGAGCTGCGAAAGAAGCTCGGCGAGGAAAAGTTCAAAGAGATCATCGAACAACTGAAGAAGAATGCTTCTGAGGCTTGGCTCGCTTTCTTGAAGGCGTTGTTCCCGGACCTGTTTCCAGACGACGGATCACCACCTCCACCGATTGATAACGGTGGGGGTGGCGGTGGCGGTGGCGGTGGCGGTGGCGGTGGAGGTGGAGGTGGCGGTGGCGGTGGTGTCAACCGAGATGACTTTGGTGGCTCGAAGCCGATGTCCAATGTAAAGCCCAGCAAGGGGGCTGGCTTCTACGACTACAAGACCAACACCGGTACACCGGGGGAGAAACCCAGTACAGAGTTCGGGGCTGGTAACATCTGGAGTGGTTTCAGGCAGGGGTTCAATGGAAGCTGTGTGACTGTTTCAGCTATCAAGGCGGCGATGATGAAGTTCGGCAAGAACCCTCAGGACATCTTCGACAAGGTCATTGATACGGGCGACGGCTATAACGTCACGATGAAGGATGGCTTCAACCTTAAGTTGTCCAAAAGTGAATTGCGGGAGGCGGCAGCATATGCGGGCTTTGAGGGGGATGATCCAGAAATGCTGACCAACGCCAACTTTCTGTATGCGGCAAGTGCCAAGCGCGCGCAGATTGAGGGTAATGGTCTGGATGACAATCCCAACGATGCCAAGCGCAGCTTTCGACATGCGATGGAAAGCCTGAACAACGGTGAAATGCCCCATGAGGCGCTAGACCGCCTTGGTTTGAAAGGCCGTTACCGTCGAACATCGAGCAATGAGCTCGCGAATGGTCAACTAGGGGTGGTGGCCTACAACCTGCACTCAATGGCTGTTATTGGGGGGAACATCGAGTTGTGGGGGCAAAAAGGAGGCAGACCTCAGCAAGGAATCGCGTACGCATTGATCTGACTGCAGCGCTTAACAAAAAACCCGATAAACCCTATGCAGTCGGGGTTTATCGGGTTTATCAATCCCGGGCATTCCGCCCGGGATCGCCTCAGCTTATTGGCAGGCTTCGCAATCTGGCTCGTCAATCGCGCAGGCTTTTGGCACTGGTGCCGGGCCGGCAGGGGCAGCGAGCACCGAATCATCACCGTGGTTGCCGCTGGAAACAGCGTTCAGCTTGCCGGTGTTGATGGTCGACTTCTCGGTGCTGGTCGCAGCCAGGGCACGGAGGTAGTAAGTGGTTTTCAGGCCACGGTACCACGCCATGCGGTAGGTTACGTCCAGCTTCTTGCCCGATGCGCCGGCGATGTACAGGTTCAGGGACTGGGCCTGGTCGATCCACTTTTGACGACGGCTGGCGGCGTCAACGATCCACTTGGTGTCCACTTCGAAAGCGGTCGCGTAGAGCTCTTTGAGTTCTTGCGGGATGCGCTCGATCTGCTGCACGGAGCCGTCGTAGTACTTCAGGTCGTTGATCATCACCGAGTCCCACAGGCCGCGGGCCTTGAGGTCGCGAACCAGGTACGGGTTGATCACGGTGAATTCGCCCGACAGGTTCGATTTCACATACAGGTTCTGGTAGGTCGGTTCGATCGACTGCGATACGCCGGTGATGTTGGCGATGGTCGCGGTCGGCGCGATGGCCATGATGTTGGAGTTACGAATGCCTTTCTGCACGCGGGCACGTACCGGCGCCCAGTCCAGGGATTCGTTCAGGTCAACGTCGATGTACTTCTGGCCACGTTGCTCGATCAGGATCTGTTGCGAATCCAGCGGCAGGATGCCCTTGGACCACAGCGAACCCTGGAACGTCTCGTAGGCACCGCGCTCGTCGGCCAGGTCGCAGGAAGCCTGGATCGCGTAGTAGCTGACCGCTTCCATGGACTTGTCGGCGAACTCGACCGCAGCATCCGAACCGTAAGGAATGTGCTGCAGGTACAAAGCGTCCTGGAAGCCCATGATGCCCAGGCCGACCGGACGGTGCTTGAAGTTGGAGTTCTGCGCCTGTGGCACCGAGTAGTAGTTGATGTCGATCACGTTATCGAGCATGCGCACTGCGGTGTTGACGGTACGTTCCAGCTTGGCGGTGTCCAGCTTGCCGTTGACGATGTGGTTCGGCAGGTTGATCGAGCCCAGGTTGCAAACGGCGATCTCGTCCTTGTTGGTGTTCAAGGTGATCTCGGTGCACAGGTTTGAACTGTGGACCACGCCCACGTGCTGCTGCGGGCTGCGCAGGTTGCACGGGTCTTTGAAGGTCAGCCATGGGTGACCGGTTTCGAACAGCATGGACAGCATCTTGCGCCACAGGTCTTTGGCCTGGATGGTCTTGAACAGCTTGATCTTGCCTGGGTACTGGGCCAGGGCTTCGTAGTACTCGTAGCGCTCTTCGAAGGCCTTGCCGGTCAGGTCGTGCAGGTCCGGCACTTCGGATGGCGAGAACAGGGTCCACTGGCCGTCGTCGAAGACACGCTTCATGAACAGGTCAGGGATCCAGTTGGCGGTGTTCATGTCGTGGGTACGACGACGATCATCACCGGTGTTCTTGCGCAGCTCGATGAACTCTTCAATGTCCATGTGCCAGGTTTCCAGGTAGGCACACACAGCGCCTTTGCGCTTGCCGCCCTGGTTAACCGCAACGGCGGTGTCGTTCACCACTTTCAGGAACGGTACAACGCCCTGGGACTTGCCGTTGGTGCCCTTGATGTACGAACCCAGCGCACGCACCGGTGTCCAGTCGTTGCCCAGGCCGCCGGCGAATTTGGACAACATGGCGTTGTCGTGGATCGCGTGGTAGATGCCCGACAGGTCATCCGGCACGGTGGTCAGGTAGCAGCTGGACAGCTGTGGACGCAGGGTGCCGGCGTTGAACAGGGTCGGGGTCGACGACATGTAGTCGAAGGACGACAGCAGGTTGTAGAACTCGATGGCACGGTCTTCTTTGTGCTTCTCTTCGATCGCCAGGCCCATGGCCACGCGCATGAAGAACACTTGTGGCAGTTCGAAGCGGATACCGTCCTTGTGGATGAAGTAACGGTCGTACAGGGTTTGCAGGCCCAGGTAGGTGAACTGCTGGTCACGCTCGTGGTTGATCGCCTTGCCGAGTTTTTCCAGGTCGAAGCTGGCCAGGACCGGGTTGAGCAATTCGAATTCGATACCCTTGGCGATGTAGGCCGGCAGGGCCTTGGCGTACAGGTCGGCCATCTCGTGGTGGGTCGCGCTGTCGGCCACGCCGAGGAAGCCCAGGCCTTCGGCACGCAGGGTGTCCATCAGCAGGCGCGCGGTCACGAACGAGTAGTTCGGCTCACGTTCAACCAGGGTACGGGCGGTCATCACCAGGGCGGTGTTGACGTCGGTCAGGGCTACGCCGTCGTACAGGTTCTTCAGGGTTTCGCGCTGGATCAGGTCACCGTCGACTTCTTCCAGGCCTTCGCAGGCCTCGGTCACGATGGTGTTCAGGCGGCCCAGGTCCAGCGGTGCAAACGTGCCGTCGGCCAGGGTGATGCGGATCGATGGGTGAGCTTGTACCGCGGCGTCTTCGGCCGGGGTGCGGACAGCGCGTTCCTTGGAGCGGGCGTCACGGTAGATCACGTAGTCGCGGGCGACTTTCTGTTCGCCGGCACGCATCAGGGCCAGTTCGACCTGGTCCTGGATTTCTTCGATATGGATGGTGCCGCCCGACGGCATGCGACGCTTGAAGGTCGCGGTGACTTGTTCGGTCAGGCGGGCAACGGTGTCGTGGATGCGCGACGAGGCAGCAGCGGTGCCGCCTTCAACTGCAAGGAACGCTTTGGTGATGGCGACGGTGATTTTGTCATCGGTGTAAGGAACGACAGTGCCGTTACGCTTGATCACGCGCAATTGGCCTGGTGCAGTGGCGGACAGATCCTGGTTCGAATCAGCGGCCTGCGGCACGGAGCCTTGCGGGTTCTCGCGAGTTGTGTCGGTTTGCATGGGGGGTTGTCTCCGCGTTCTATATTTGATTGCGAGTGCCAGGCTTTTCCTGCAACACCCGTACCGTTTTCCATATCGGGGATGGGAAACAGCTGCCATCCGCGTGAGCGGTTTGGTCTACTGAAAAATCGGTTGGTTCCCTACTGCGCTAGCAATAAAACCCTTGAATATCGAACCACTTGTGTGGTTGGGCGCTTTGCGCAAAAACCCTACATATAGGGTCTGCTGTGTCGCCGAGGTACAAGATAATGCGTTTCGGAAGGGTTGGCAACGCAGTAACCTGTGGATAACGCTGTGGGTAAAATGTGTATGAAAGGCTGAATGTGTGTGTAGGCCGCATTACTGCTGCGTTGCACCGTTTGTCATGAAATATTTCCGACCTAAAACAGCTGGGCCGTTTTCGAAGGGCGCGAACCCTATCACAAAATATCGCGATCACCGAATGGATTTCCCGCCTTGTGCTACAGGCCGTGAGCATGGCTACAATCGGCTTTTGTTATGCCTCTGAAACATGACAAACAGGGTATGACCGATGGAAATCAAACTGTGGGAGCGGGCTTGCCCGCGAAGGCGATGTATCAGCAACAGATTCGGTGACTGACACTGCGCTTTCGCGGGCAAGCCCGCTCCCACATGCAGATATCCCTGGGTAAGAAGAATGTCTAATAACAACGAGGACCGCCCGTGGAGCAAGAAGCCTGGCAGATACTGATCGTCGAGGACGACGAGCGATTGGCCGAGTTGACCCGTGATTACCTGGAAAGCAACGGCCTGCGCGTATCGGTGGAAAGCGACGGTGCCCTGGCCGCGGCGCGTATCGTTGCCGAACAACCTGACCTGGTGATCCTCGACCTCATGCTCCCCGGCGAAGACGGCCTGAGCATCTGCCGCAAGGTGCGTGAGCGCTACGACGGCGTGATCCTGATGCTCACCGCGCGTACCGACGACATGGACCAGGTGCTCGGCCTGGACATGGGCGCCGACGACTACGTGTGCAAACCCGTGCGTCCACGCCTCTTGTTGGCGCGCATCCAGGCCCTGCTGCGGCGCAGCGAACCGGCCGAAGCGGCCATCGTCGAAAACCAGCGCCGCCTGCAATTCGGCCCGTTGGTGGTGGACAACGCCCTGCGCGAAGCCTGGCTGCATGACGGCGGCATCGAGCTGACCAGCGCCGAATTCGACCTGTTATGGCTATTGGTGGCGAATGCCGGGCGCATTCTGTCTCGCGAAGAAATCTTTATCGCCCTGCGCGGCATCGGCTACGACGGCCAGGACCGCTCCATAGATGTGCGTATCTCGCGCATCCGCCCGAAAATAGGCGATGACCCGATCCACCCGCGCCTGATCAAGACCATCCGCAGCAAAGGCTATCTGTTCGTCCCCGAAGCCGCTGCCGATATGCCGCTGTGAACTCGATCTTCCTGCGCATCTACGGCGGCATGTGCGCGGCGCTGATCCTGGTGGCGCTGCTCGGCGTACTCGCCCTGCACCTGCTCAACGAAGTGCGCAGCGGCCAGTACCGCGAGCGCCTGGCCCACGGCACGTTCGCCCTGATGGGCGATAACCTGCAACCCATGAGCGCCATCGAGCGCCAGCGCGCCCTGGCGGTGTGGGAGCGCTTGCTCGGTATTCCCCTGGAGTTGCGCAGCCTCAGCGACGCGCAGTTGGACCTCAGCCAACGCAATCGCCTGCAGCGCGGCCAGGTGCTGGTGCAGCAGACCGGCCCCCATGCGGCGCGCGTGTTGCGCCTGGTCAGCGAGCGCGAATCCCTGGTGCTGACCGGCGAAGTGCAGCAGATCAGCGAGCAATTGGCCCGGGCGACCATTTACCTGCTGGCCGACGAACTGGTGCGTTTTCCGGTCGCCGAACAGCCGCAACGCCTGGCGGACATAAAGGAAGCCAAGGGTTTTGGCTTCGAGATGCACCTGATGGCCCTTGACCAGACCGATATGGACGACGACCAGCGCCGCCGCGTATCAGAAGGCGATACGGTGATGGCCCTTGGCAAGGGCGGTGATTCGATCCGCGTGTTCGCCGGCATGGTTGGTACGCCGTGGGTGTTGGAAATCGGCCCGCTGTATCAGATGAACCCGTACCCGGCGCAATGGCTGATCCTGATCGCGTTGATCGGCCTGACCCTGATCGGTTTGATCGTCTATCTATTGGTGCGCCAGTTGGAGCGCCGCTTGCGCGGCCTGGAAGCCGCCGCCACACGGATCGCCAAAGGCAGCCTGGAGGTGCGCGTGCCGGCCCGTGGCGCCGACTCGGTGGGGCGCCTGGCTGCCGCCTTTAATGGCATGGCCGAGCACTTGCAGCAATTGCTGGCGATCCAGCGCGAACTGGTGCGCGCGGTGTCCCACGAACTGCGCACCCCGGTGGCGCGCCTGCGCTTCGGCCTGGAGATGGTGGGCGATGCCACCACGCCCGAGGCTCGACACAAATACCTGGAGGGCATGGACAGTGACATCCAGGATCTCGATGGCCTGGTCGATGAAATGCTCACCTATGCCCGCCTGGAACAGGGCGCGCCGGAGCTGAATTTCCAGCGTGTCGACCTCAACGCCTTGCTCGATCAGGTGATCGGCGAATTATCGCCACTGCGCCCGCAAGTCTCGGTCGCCCGTGGCATTTGCCTGTCCTCGGCGCATTGGGACGACGCCTGGGTCGACGCCGAGCCGCGCTACCTGCACCGCGCCCTGCAAAACCTGGTGAGCAACGCCATGCGTCACGCCCAGGGGCAGGTGCTGATCAGTTACCAGGTGGGCCAGGTGCGTTGCCGCATCGATGTGGAGGATGACGGACCGGGTGTGCCGGAAAGCGCCTGGGAGCGCATCTTCACGCCGTTCCTGCGCTTGGATGACAGCCGCACCCGTGCTTCCGGTGGGCATGGGCTGGGGTTGTCGATCGTGCGGCGGATCATCTACTGGCATGGCGGGCGGGCGTTGATCGGCAAGAGCAACAACCTGGGTGGGGCTTGTTTCAGCTTGAGTTGGCCCAGGGATCAGGAGAAACCTTGAGGCCGCTTTCGCGAGCAAGCCCGCTCCCACACTCGACCGAGTTCCAGTAGGGGAATGCATTCAAATGTGGGAGCGGGCTTGCTCGCGAAAGCGGTCTATCAGGCGCCGACCGCCACCAGGCTCAACAACTGCCCATCCGCCAGCACAAACTGCCCCACCAACTCCTTGCCATAACACCACTCGCTGGACAGGTCCGTCAGCAAGCGTAACCGCACAGCCCCTGACTCATCCCACTGCACCACCTCGGCGTGTTCAAAATAAAAGCGCTTCTGCACAATCGGATACAGCGCCTTGAACAAGCTCTCCTTGGCCGAAAACGTTAGCGTCACCAGCAACGCAACCTGCTCGCGCGGCACATGCGCCATGCGCTTGAGTTCATCGGCGGTGAGGATTTCGCCCGCCAGCCGTTCGGCGCGCTCCAGCGGCATCACGTTCTCCAGGTCCATCCCCAGCCCGCGCCACTGCGCCTTGTGCCCGACAATCGCTGCGGCATGCCCGGTGCTGTGGGTGATGGAGCCGCTGATATGCCCAGGCCACACGGGGGCACGGTCTTCGCCGATGGCCGGGATGCAATCGAGCTGATCCAGCTGCTGCAACGCGGCACGGGCGCACAAGCGGCCGGCAAGGAACTCGGCCTGGCGCTTGGCCACTGAGCGCTGGATGCTCGGCGGTGGCGGCACGGCGCTGCGCTGGAAATCGCCCTCGGCCAGTAAGGTCGGGTCGAAGCGAGTGCTGAGCAACACCGTGCCCGGCAAGGGTTCGGGCAGCGACCAATGGGCGTCGAGTGGGGTGCAGCAAGCGGGTAAAGGAGTCATGGGCGGTATTCTGCCGAGTTGGCGGGCCAGAGGATAGCCCGCTGTTCAGGGGGAGTTCAGGGGCGCCTGCGTAGTCTGGCCCTACAGCCAAACGCATAGAGGTAAGCACCATGACTGCGATCAAAAAGCTGATGTTGGCGTTAACCATGCTCAGCGCCACCGCCGGGGCCCAGGCCTCGGACGCGGCCTTTGCTGCATTCGGTAGCGAAAAAACCAAGAAATCCAGCACGCTGATCCAGCGTGTCAGCTTTGAAGATGCGGGCAGCCAGCCTACGCCGTGGGGCCAGGCCCTGGGCTTGACCGCCGCGCAACCGGCCTACCGTGCCGGCTACGCACACCTGACGGGCCACTACAATGGCACTAAACTGCGCCCGCAAGACTTGCAGGGCCGCTATGATGTCCCTCTGTCGGACAGTTGATTTGCCTTGGAGAGCCTTATGAAATTGCTGGTGGTGGAAGATGAGGCGCTGCTGCGCCATCACCTGTTGACCCGCCTGACCGACAGCGGGCATGTGGTCGAGGCCGTGGCCAATGCCGAAGAAGCGCTGTACCAGACCGGCCAATTCAACCATGACCTGGCGATCATTGACCTGGGCCTGCCCGGCATGGGCGGCCTGGATCTGATCCGCCAACTGCGTACCCAGGCCAAGACCTTCCCGATCCTGATCCTCACCGCCCGTGGCAACTGGCAGGACAAGGTCGAAGGCCTGGCCGCCGGGGCCGACGACTATGTGGTCAAACCGTTCCAGTTCGAAGAGCTGGAAGCGCGGATGAACGCCTTGCTGCGCCGCTCCAGCGGGTTCACGCAGTCGACCATCGTCGCCGGGCCCTTGTTGCTGGACCTCAATCGCAAGCAAGCGTCCCTCGATGAACAGCCGTTGGCGTTGACCGCGTACGAGTATCGGATTCTCGAATACCTCATGCGTCACCATCAGCAAGTGGTCGCCAAGGACCGCCTGATGGAACAACTCTATCCGGATGACGACGAGCGCGATCCGAACGTGATCGAAGTGCTGGTCGGCCGCCTGCGCCGCAAGCTGGAAGGCCCGGGCGGGTTCAAGCCGATCGACACCGTGCGTGGCCTGGGCTACCTGTTCAATGAGCGCTGCCTTTGATTCGCTCGCTGCGCGTGCGCCTGATGCTGGCGGCCGCCACCCTGGCCGTGCTGTTTATGCTCGGTTTGCTGCCGGCGATGCAAGGCGCGTTCAGCCTGGCGTTGCAGGATTCCATCGAGCAGCGCTTGGCGTCGGACGTCACCACCCTGATTTCCGCCGCCCGTGTGGAAAACAACCGCCTGCTGATGCCGGCGCAGTTGCCGGACGAGCGCTTCAACCTCACCGATAGCCGCCTGCTCGGCTATATCTACGACCGTG
Source organism: Pseudomonas sp. RP-B7 (assembly GCF_059803535.1). Classification (NCBI taxonomy): domain Bacteria; kingdom Pseudomonadati; phylum Pseudomonadota; class Gammaproteobacteria; order Pseudomonadales; family Pseudomonadaceae; genus Pseudomonas; species Pseudomonas sp. RP-B7. The sequence goes on along the minus strand of NZ_JAPFHC010000016.1, from coordinate 107,354 downwards.
AGGGCCACCTGGTGTGGCGCTCGCGGGCGACCAAAGAAGAGAACATCAACTACAAGCCGCGCTACGACGGGCGCGGCAATGAGTTTGCGCGGATTCGCGAGGCCAATGGCCAGGAGTTCTTTGTCTATGACGTCGAGGTCAAGTTGCTCGGTGGCAAGAGTGCGGCGTTCAGTATCGTCGCCCTGCAACCGGTGCGTGAATACCAGCTGACCCTCGAAGGCCTGCGCGAAAACCTCTACCTGGGGTTCGGCGCGGCCTTGCTGGTGCTGCTCACGCTATTGTGGCTGGGCCTGACCTGGGGCCTGCAAGCCTTGCGACGCTTGAGCCAGGAACTGGACCAGATCGAAGGCGGCACCCGTGAAAGCCTTTCCGAAGAACACCCCCGCGAACTGCTGCGTCTTACCGGTTCCCTCAACCGTTTGCTGGCCAGCGAGCGCGAGCAGCGGGCGCGCTACCGCGATTCCCTCGACGACCTGGCCCACAGCCTGAAAACCCCGCTCGCTGTGCTGCAGGGCGTGAGCGAAGACATGGCCCAGCGCCCGGAAGACCGCGACCAGGCCTGGGTGCTGCAATCGCAGATCGAGCGCATGAGCCAGCAGATCAGCTACCAACTGCAGCGCGCCAGCCTGCGCAAAAGTGGCCTGGTGCGCCATCAGGTCCGTCTGGAACCGGTGCTGCAAAGCCTGTGCGACACCCTGGACAAGGTCTACCGCGACAAGCGCGTCAGCGTGTCCTTCGATTTGCCGGACGAGTGCTATGTGCCGATCGAGAAGGGCGCCTTGCTTGAACTGCTCGGCAACCTGCTGGAAAACGCCTACCGCCTGTGTGTACGCCAAGTGCGTATCCGCCTGGTGGAAAGCCTCGAAGGCATCGAGTTGTGCGTCGAGGATGACGGGCCGGGCGTGCCGCCGGATCAGCGTGCACGGATTCTGCAACGGGGTGAGCGGCTGGACCGCCAGCATCCGGGGCAGGGGATCGGGTTGGCGGTGGTCAAGGACATCATTGAGAGCTACGGTGCGCGGCTGACCTTGGGGGATTCGCCGTTGGGTGGGGCTGCTTTCAAGATCCACTTTCCGGCTGTTTGATCTTTATTGGTCATGCTGGCCTCTTCGCGAGCAAGCCCGCTCCCACATTCGACCGAGTTCCAACGTTGGAATGCAATCAAGTGTGGGAGCGGGCTTGCTCGCGAAGACGCCAGTACAAGCAACACACCTCTAACTCTCCTGCGCCCGGTAAGCCCCTGGCGTCACCCCCGTCCACTTCTTGAACGCTCGGTGAAACGCCGACGGCTCGGAAAACCCCAACTGCTCGGCAATCTGCTGCAACGACAAATCCGCCCGTCCCAGGTGATAGATGGCGATGTCCCGCCGCAGCTCATCCTTGAGTGCCTGAAAGCTGGTGCCCTCTTCGCGCAGGTGCCGCCGCAGTGTCTGCGGGCTGATGTGCAGGTGCTGGGCAACCGCTTCCAGGTCCGGCCAGGGCGTGCGGTCGCGGCTGAGCAAGCGGCGCAGTTGGCTGCTGAGGCTGTCGCCTTCGTCCGGGCGTGACAGCAAGTCGGCAGGCGAGCGTTCGAGGAAGTGCTTGAGCGTGCGCTCGTCCTGCAACAGCGGCAGGCTCAGGTAGCGCGCGGGAAACACCAGGCTGCTGTGCGGCGCGCCGAACACCAGGGGGCAGGGGAACAGCAGGTCGTACTCTCCGGCATGGGCTGGCCTCGGGTAGCTGAAGGTGGCCTGGTTCAGTCGGATGCGCTGCCCGATCAGCCAACTGCCGAGGCGATGCCAGATCACCAGCAGGCATTCGCTGAGGAAGTGATCCGGGTCCCACAGCTGTGAGTCGTCCAGGCTCAAGCGGGCCATGTCGCCTTCGCGTGTCAGCTGCCAGCGCGGGCCCTGTGGGAATAGGCTATAAAATAATAAGCCGCGTTCCAGCGCCTTCTCCAGGGTGCGGCAGTGGATCAGCGCGTGGCACATCATGGCGAAGGTGCCGCGCTTGCTCGGGCCTTCGGCAAAGCCCAGGTATTCGTCATCCAGCCCCAGCCAGAGCATTTGCAGCAGCCGGGTAAATTGCTCCGGGGCAATGCGGGCGCGCGGTTCGCTCAGCAGTTCGGGGGTGATGCCCAGTTGTTGCAGCAGGCCCGAATAGTCGTAACCCGCCCGGCGCGCACCGCCGAGGGCTGCTCGGGCGTAATGACTGGCGATGGTACGTTCACGCATGCGAAGGCCTCGTCCATGGAATGGCGGATGGTAGCCAGCCGGGGGGAGGGCGACAAGGCGGATATCCGCCAAATTGTAGGACGTGATTGGACGAGTGGGCGGAAATCCGCCACCTGATTCGGCGCGCTGGAGGGCGCCTGAAAAGCCTCAGCCCTGATGTCTAAAGGCCTTCAGGGTTTTTCAGAGAAGTGGCACGACGTTTGCGATATAGATTACAGCGCAGGCCGCTCCGACAGGCCTCGCAAACAACAAATCCCTCCAGTGCAGGAGGGTTCGCAATTCAAGTGTCGTGGGCAATGGCGGATCTTTGCCACACGGGACGATTGAGGAATTTTGCAATGACGACTCGTCAGCCAATCTACAAATCCCTGTATTTCCAGGTGATCGTTGCAATCGTTATCGGTATTTTGCTCGGTCACTTCTATCCGGATACCGGCGTGGCCCTCAAGCCATTGGGTGACGGGTTCATCAAACTGATCAAAATGGTCATCGCCCCGATCATCTTCTGCACCGTTGTCAGCGGCATCGCTGGCATGCAAAGCATGAAATCGGTCGGCAAGACTGGCGGCTACGCGCTGCTGTACTTCGAAATCGTTTCGACCATCGCGCTGCTGATCGGCCTGGTCGTGGTCAACGTTGTACAACCGGGCGCCGGCATGCACATCGACGTGGCTACCCTGGACGCTTCGAAAGTCGCGGCCTACGTGACTGCCGGTAAAGACCAGAGCATCGTTGGCTTTATCCTCAACGTTATCCCGAACACCATCGTCGGCGCCTTCGCCAACGGCGACATCCTGCAAGTGCTGATGTTCTCGGTGATCTTCGGTTTCGCCCTGCACCGCCTGGGTGCCTACGGCAAGCCGGTACTGGACTTCATCGATCGCTTCGCCCACGTGATGTTCAACATCATCAACATGATCATGAAGCTCGCGCCAATCGGTGCCCTGGGCGCCATGGCGTTCACCATCGGTGCCTATGGCGTAGGTTCCCTGGTGCAACTGGGCCAGCTGATGATCTGCTTCTACATCACCTGCGTGCTGTTCGTGCTGGTGGTGCTGGGCGCTATCTGCCGCGCTCACGGTTTCAGCGTGATCAAGCTGATCCGCTACATCCGTGAAGAGCTGCTGATCGTTCTGGGTACTTCGTCTTCCGAATCCGCACTGCCACGCATGCTGATCAAGATGGAGCGTCTGGGCGCGAAGAAATCCGTAGTAGGCCTGGTGATCCCGACTGGCTACTCCTTCAACCTCGACGGTACGTCGATCTACCTGACCATGGCGGCCGTGTTCATCGCCCAGGCGACCGACACCCACATGGACATCACCCACCAGATCACGCTGCTGCTGGTGCTGCTGCTGTCCTCCAAAGGCGCTGCGGGCGTGACCGGTTCGGGCTTCATCGTACTGGCTGCAACCCTGTCGGCCGTAGGCCACCTGCCGGTTGCCGGCTTGGCGCTGATCCTGGGTATCGACCGCTTCATGTCTGAAGCCCGCGCCCTGACCAACCTGGTTGGTAACGCCGTGGCCACCCTGGTTGTGGCCAAGTGGGTCAAGGAACTGGACACCGACAAGCTGCAAAGCGAGCTGGCGTCCGGCGGTACCGGTATCTCGGAAACCCGTGAACTGGATGACCTGGGCGTGGCCGAAGGCCCTGCACCTACCGTCAAGTAAGCTGCTGCCGGCGTGAACTGACGCCGACCGCGATACACAAACGCCCCGACCTGTTCGGGGCGTTTGCGTTTCTGGTTTACAGTGGGTGAATCTGTTTGCCGTTGTAAAGCTTGCTGGAGGTTTGATGGACAGCGTTGATCTGAATGTCCTGCGCAGCGTGCTCGAATGGCGTCGCGCCGGGCAGCGTGTGGTGTTGTACAGCGTCGTGCAGACCTGGGGCAGTGCGCCACGGCCGCCGGGGGCAATGTTGGCCTTGCGTGGTGATGGTGTGGTGATCGGCTCAGTGTCTGGCGGTTGCATCGAGGATGACCTGATCGCGCGGCTGCAAGACGGTCGCTTGCCGGCCGATGGGCCGCCGGTGCAGTTGGTGACTTACGGTGTCACCCGCGATGAGGCGGCGCGTTTTGGCTTGCCGTGCGGCGGCACCCTGCGCCTGACCGAGGAGCGTGTTGATGAGTGGGAGTGGGTGTCGCAATTGCTGGAGCGCTGCGAGGCCCACCAGATTGTCGCCCGTGAACTTAACCTGGCGACCGGCGAGGTGACACTGAGCGAGGCGAACAAGACCGATGCGGTGACCTTCGACGGCGAGCGCCTGCGTGCGATTTACGGTCCGCGTTGGCGCCTGTTGCTGATCGGCGCCGGCCAACTGTCGCGCTACGTGGCGCAAATGGCGCGGCTGCTGGATTTCGAGGTACTGATCTGCGACCCGCGGGAAGAGTTCGTCTACGGCTGGGAGCAGCAGCACGGCCGCTTCGTGCCGGGCATGCCGGACGAAGCGGTGTTGAATATCCACACCGATGAACGTACGGCCATCGTCTGCCTTACCCATGACCCGCGCCTGGATGACATGGCGTTGCTGACGGCGTTGAATTCGCCGGCGTTCTACATTGGCGCCCTGGGGTCGCGGGTCAATACGCAGAAGCGCCGGGAAACCTTGGCGGCGCTGGGGTTGTCGGCAGAGGCGATTGCGCGTTTGCATGGGCCGATTGGTTTGTATATCGGCAGCCATACACCGGCGGAAATCGCGCTATCGCTGCTGGCGGAAATTGTCGCGATCAAAAATGGCGTGGTGTCGTGACGGTCACTGCGCTTGTATTGGCGGCAGGGCAGGGCAGACGGTTCCGCGCTGAAGCGGGCGATGCCCAGGACAAACTGTTGGCCGCCTGCATGGGCCTGGATGGCGTGATGCGACCGGTGATCGAGCAGGTGCTGCTGAACCTGCCGGCGAGCATTGTACGGCGCTGGGTGGTGACTTCATCGGGGCGGGATGAGGTGGTTCGTCTGGCCAGGGCGTATGGCTGTGAGGTGTTGTTGCTGGAGTCTGCAGGTATGGGCGACAGCCTTGCGGCGGCGGTTGCGGCCAGTGGTTCGGCTGACGGTTGGCTGGTGGTGCTGGGGGATATGCCGTTTATTCAGCCTGCGAGTATTGAGCGGGTGGTGGAGGGGCTGGAGGTGGATGGCATTCGTGTGCCGGTGCAGAGCGGGCGGCATGGGCATCCTGTGGCGTTTGGGGCCGCGTTTGGGCCGCAGTTGATGGCGCTGAGCGGTGATCGTGGAGGGCGGGCGTTGTTTGTGTCGGCATCGGTGCAGGAGGTGCTGGTGGACGACCCGGGGGTGCTTTGGGATGTCGACTTGCCGCAACTCTTGAGCTTCACACCACCTCGCTCGGATTGAACTGCATGGCAAATTGGAAGCATCAAAAAGCCCCGCCTGATCACTCAGGCGGGGCTTTTTAGTCGCTGCTGGAATCAGGCGAGAGGTTTGCTCTCGTGTTCTGCTTCCTGTGCAGCGGCAGCGGCGGCTGCTTCAGCTTCCTTGCGACGACGACGCACTTCACGTGGGTCGTTCGGCGCACGGCCGTTTTCGGTCAAGGCGCTGGCCGGGGCTGCTTCAACCACCGGAGCGGCGACTTCGGCAACCACTGGCGCTTCAACCACGGGTGCAGGCTCGACAACCGGTGCTGGCTCAGCCACTGGAGCAGGTTCTGCAACCACGACAGCTTCGGCAACCGGAGCCGGCGCTTCTTCTACCACAGGGGCAGGCGCTGGCGCTTCAACCGGGGCGGCTGGCTCGGCGGTCCACTGGAAGGCGGTCTGCTCTTCACGAACTTCACGAACTTCCGGGGCGGCTTCGACAACGGGTGCTTCAACCACGGCTTCAACCACTGGCTGAGGCTCAACGACCGGTGCCGCTTCTACCGCAATCACTTCGACTTCTGGCTGGGCTTCGTGAACCGGTGCCAGTTCGACTTGCGCAACAACCGGCGCTTCGACTGGTGTGGTTGCTTCTACAGCCGGCGCTTCGGCAACAGGCACTTCAACAGCCGGCGCTTCTACCACTGGGGTTTCGGCGACGGGTGCTTCAACTGCGGCGGTTTCTTCGACAGCAGCGGTCGCACGTTCAGCCTGCTCGTGGGCCTGGGCTTCAGCCGATGCGCTGATGACCGAGCTGGCAACGGCCGCGGTCACGGCCAGGCCGGCAGCCAGTTCGGTGCCAGTGGCTGCTTCTGCGTTCTCGCCGGCTTCTTCCGAGCCTTCGATCACGTTGCCGTTGGCGTCACGTTGACGCTCACGACGGTTGCTGCGACGACGCTGGCCACGGGAGCGGCGGCGTGGGCGATCGCCTTCGGCGCCGTCCTGACCGTCTTCCTGCGACTGCTCTTCAGCGCTCAGTACTTCTTCGTCTTCGCTGGCAGCGGCGGCCTGTTCGGCACGTGGCTGACGCTCTTCACGCGGTGGGCGTGGCTGACGTTCTTCACGTGGCGCACGCTCTTCTCGTGGCTGGCGAGCCGGGCGCTCTTCAGCAACAGCGGCGGCACCAGCAGCGGCGACGGCAGGTGCTGCGTCCAGCGGTTCACGCAGTTCACGCACGCGTTCTTCACGCTCGCCACGTGGCTTGCGATCTTCACGTGGGGCACGTGGGGTGCGTGGTGCGCGTTCTTCACGCGGTGCACGCTCTTCGCGGGCTACGGTTGGAGTCTCTTCACGGGCTTCGCGAGGAGCACGCTCTTCACGTGGTGCGCGCTCTTCACGCGGTGCACGTTCTTCGCGTGGCTTGCGCTCTTCGTCACGGCGGCCGTTGCGGTTACGGCTCTGCTGGCGACCGTTGCGACGTTCTTCGTTGCGCGCCGGGCGCTCGGCCGCTGGTTTTTCAACCACAACCGGAGCAGCAGGCTCTTCCTTGGTGGCAAACAGGCTGACCAGCGACTTCACCAGGCCCTTGAACAGGCTTGGCTCAGGCAGGGCGGCCGGTGCGGCAACCGGAGCGGCGGCTTCAACCGGGACCGGTGCGTTGGCACGGGCTGGCGCGGTCTTGACGGCGGCTTCCTGGCGAACCAGGGTGCGGGTCGCAGCGGCTGGCTGGACTTCTTCCACTTCGGCAGCAGCAGCGGCGATTTCGTAGCTGGACTGGCCGCTGTGGGCTTCCGGGCTGTCATCACGCAGGCGCTGCACTTCGAAGTGCGGCGTTTCGAGGTGATCGTTCGGCAGGATGACGATACGGGCACGGGTGCGCAGTTCGATCTTGGTGATCGAGTTGCGTTTTTCGTTGAGCAGGAACGCGGCAACCGGGATCGGCACTTGCGCGCGGACTTCGGCGGTGCGGTCTTTCAGGGCTTCTTCTTCGATCAGGCGCAGGATTGCCAGGGACAGCGATTCAACGTCACGGATGATGCCGGTGCCGTTGCAACGCGGGCAGACGATGCCGCTGCTCTCGCCCAGGGATGGACGCAGGCGCTGACGGGACATTTCCAGCAGGCCGAAGCGCGAGATGCGGCCGACTTGCACGCGGGCACGGTCAGCTTCCAGGCATTCGCGGACTTTCTCTTCCACGGCGCGCTGGTTCTTGGCTGGGGTCATGTCGATGAAGTCGATCACGATCAGGCCGCCGATGTCACGCAGGCGCAGCTGGCGGGCGATTTCTTCAGCCGCTTCCAGGTTGGTCTGCAGGGCGGTTTCTTCGATGTCGCTGCCTTTCGTTGCGCGCGCCGAGTTGATGTCGATGGACACCAGGGCTTCGGTCGGGTCGATCACGATGGAGCCACCGGAAGGCAGTTCGACTACGCGCTGGAAGGCGGTCTCGATCTGGCTTTCGATCTGGAAACGGTTGAACAGCGGCACGCTGTCTTCGTACAGCTTGATCTTGCTGGCGTACTGCGGCATCACCTGGCGGATGAAGGTCAGGGCTTCGTCCTGGGCTTCAACGCTGTCGATCAGCACTTCGCCGATGTCCTGGCGCAGGTAGTCGCGGATGGCGCGGATGATCACGTTGCTTTCCTGGTAGATCAGGAATGGCGCGGAACGATCCAGGGACGCTTCTTTGATGGCGGTCCACAGTTGCAGCAGGTAGTCGAGGTCCCACTGCATTTCTTCGCTGCTGCGGCCAAGGCCGGCGGTGCGAACGATCAGGCCCATGTCGGCCGGTGCAACCAGGCCGTTCAGCGCTTCACGCAGTTCGTTGCGCTCTTCGCCTTCGATGCGACGGGAAATGCCGCCGGCACGTGGGTTGTTCGGCATCAGGACCAGGTAACGGCCAGCCAGGCTGATGAAGGTGGTCAGGGCTGCGCCCTTGTTGCCACGTTCTTCTTTTTCCACCTGGACGATGACTTCCTGGCCTTCGCTCAGGACGTCCTTGATGTTCACGCGGCCTTCAGGGGCTTTCTTGAAGTATTCGCGGGAGATTTCTTTGAGTGGCAGGAAGCCGTGGCGCTCGGAGCCGAAATCGACAAAGGCAGCCTCAAGGCTTGGTTCGATGCGAGTAATACGGCCTTTATAGATGTTGGCCTTCTTTTGCTCGCGTGCACCGGATTCGATGTCCAGGTCGTAGAGGCGTTGGCCATCTACCAGTGCAACACGCAACTCTTCGGGTTGAGTTGCGTTAATCAGCATTCTTTTCATGTTGTACCGTCGGTTTCCGGGCTGCCGGAAACGGCGTTCGGCACACACGACTTCTCACGGTCGGTGTCAGGTGCGTCAAGAGTGGTTGGCCACTCCAGTGTCCAGCGACATCTGCCCAAAGGGGGCAACGGCGCGACGGACGCGTCCTGCTTGTTTGCTGTGGTGACCAAGGCACCACTTCAACAAAAGCTAAGGTCAGGAGGAGGAATCAACCGGCGACTGTGGACGAGATGAAGCGTCTAAATATAAGCCTAGTGCTACACGGTCCGACGGTTGTGCATCTCCACCCTACACGTATCCCTGATAATTCGGGTGCTGCCGCGCGCAGAATCCGCAGCGGGTTGGCATTTACCGTGTTTTCCAATGGGGAGAACACGCTCATGGCTAAACAAGACTAGGTGTGGGCGACTGCGCTCTCACTCAGCTCTTAACAGGCGTTGTTTCCGAAGCATTCGCCATGGTCTGGCCCAAGACTGACTGCACTTTGTGAACTGGCCGTAAATATCGGCGCAAAACGCGAGTATTCACTCTGCTTTCTGCACTCGCTTCAGGCCTCATGTCACCTGCGCTCGTTACAATCCTGAACCTTCCAAGGTGGCGAAAGCCCCGTAGGACGGCCTCGCGTCCTGATGAATTGCGATGGTCAGGGCCGGCTGTATGCCGCATGTCCTCTGGCCAGGCCGCTTTTGGCGGCGTTCGCGACTATAGCAGCAATGATTAAGTGCTTCAATTCCATAAAAAATTGTTATCATCGCCGCCATGACGACTACCGCCCCCCAGACCCCCAGCGTCCAGCTGCTCGAGGTCTCGCCGGAATATGCCGGCCAACGCATCGACAATTTTCTCCTGGCCAGGCTCAAAGGCGTGCCCAAGACCTTGATTTACCGCATCTTGCGTAAAGGTGAAGTGCGGGTGAACAAGGGCCGGATCAAGCCCGAGTACAAGCTGCAGGCGGGCGATATCGTCCGTGTGCCGCCGGTGCGCGTGCCGGAACGTGACGAGCCTGTGCCGCTGGCCCAGGGCCTGTTGCAGCGCCTGGAAGCCTCGATTGTCTTCGAAGACAACAAGCTGATCGTGATCAACAAGCCTTGCGGCATTGCCGTCCACGGCGGCAGCGGCCTGAATTTCGGCGTGATCGAAGCCTTTCGTCAGTTGCGTCCGGATGCCAAGGAGCTGGAGCTGGTCCACCGCCTGGACCGTGACACTTCCGGCCTGCTGATGATCGCCAAGAAGCGCAGCATGTTGCGCCACCTGCACACCGCCCTGCGTGGCGATGGCGTGGACAAGCGCTACATGGCGCTGGTGCGTGGCAACTGGGCCAGCTCGATCAAGAGCGTGCGGGCGCCACTGCAGAAGAGCAACCTGCGCTCCGGCGAGCGCATGGTGGAGGTGGACGAGGAGGGCAAAGAAGCCCTGACCCTGTTCAAGGTGCTGCGCCGCTTCGGCGACTTTGCCACCATGGTCGAAGCCAAGCCGGTCACTGGGCGAACCCACCAGATTCGTGTGCACACCCTGCATGCCGGGCATTGCATCGCCGGTGATACCAAGTACGGCGACGAGGATTTCTCCAAGGAAATCCGCGACCTGGGTGGCAAACGCCTGTTCCTGCACGCCTACATGCTCACTGTGCCGCTGCCGGATGGCGGCGAATTGAAGCTGCAGGCCCCGGTCGACGAGATGTGGGCCAAGACCGTGGAGCGTTTGAGTGTCGCACCCTGACTACAAGCTGCTGATTTTTGATTGGGACGGCACGTTGGCCGATTCGATTGGCCGGATCGTCGAGTCGATGCACGCTGCGTCGACCCGCTCGGGTTACGCGTTGTGCAGCGATCATGCGGTCAAGGGCATCATCGGCCTGGGCCTGCCCGAAGCGATCCGCACCCTGTACCCCGAGATCAGCGATGCTGAGCTGATCGCGTTCCGTGAACATTACGCCGACCACTACATCGCCCTGGAGGCCGAGCCTTCGCCGTTGTTTGAGGGGGTGGTGCATTCCCTGGCCGCGTTCCGCGCCGAGGGTTACCACCTGGCGGTCGCTACCGGCAAGGCCCGTCGCGGGCTGGATCGCGTGCTCAGGGCCCATGGCTGGGAAGATTACTTCGACATTACCCGCGCTGCCGATGAAACCGCCAGCAAGCCGCACCCGTTGATGCTGGAGCAGATCCTCGCCCATTGCGGCGTAGCGCCGCGCCAGGCGTTGATGGTGGGCGATGCCTCCTTCGACCTGATGATGGCGCGCAACGCGGGCATGGACTGTGTTGCGGTCAGTTATGGCGCCCAGTCCGCTGAAGCCTTGCAGCAGTACGAACCACGGCTGACGATCAATCATTTTTCCGAATTGCAGGCCTGGCTCGGTCAGGCTCACTAAGTCTTTGCTGGGGTTATTGGCATGAGTGATGAGTGGAAAGCGCCTGAAAAGGCCGAGAATGGTGAAGACAAGAGCTGGAAGCTGCTGGAGAAGACCCTCCTGGCTGGCGTCCAGGAGCAGCGTCGTGCGCGGCGGTGGGGGATTTTCTTCAAGCTGCTGACCTTCACTTACCTGCTCGGCATGCTGGTGCTGTTCAGTCCGCTGGTGGACATGGAGAAGAGTGCCGCCCGTGGCAGCAACTACACCGCCTTGATCGAGGTGCGTGGGGTGATTGCCGACAAGGAGGCTGCCAGTGCCGACAACATCGTCAGCAGTCTGCGCGCGGCGTTTGAAGATCCCAAGGTCAAGGGTGTGATCCTGCGTATCAACAGCCCGGGCGGCAGTCCGGTGCAGTCGGGTTACGTGTATGACGAGATTCGTCGCCTGCGCGGCCTGCACCCGGATACCAAGCTGTATGCGGTGATTTCCGATCTGGGTGCCTCGGGTGCCTATTACATCGCCAGTGCCGCTGACCAGATCTACGCCGACAAGGCCAGCCTGGTCGGTTCCATTGGCGTGACGGCGGCCGGTTATGGCTTTGTCGGCGCCATGGAGAAGCTGGGTGTGGAGCGTCGCACCTATACGTCGGGTGAGCACAAGTCGTTCCTGGACCCGTTTCAGCCGCAGAAGCCTGATGAGACCCAGTTCTGGCAGGGTGTGCTCGACACCACGCATCGCCAGTTCATCGCCAGCGTGAAGCAGGGGCGCGGGGATCGGCTGAAGGATAAGGAGCATCCGGAGCTGTTTTCCGGCTTGGTCTGGTCTGGCGAGCAGGCGCTGCCGTTGGGCTTGATCGATGGGTTGGGCAGTGCCAGCTCGGTGGCGCGGGACGTGGTCGGCGAGAAAGAGCTGGTGGACTTTACTGTGCAGGAATCGCCGTTTGATCGGTTCTCCAAGAAGCTGGGTGCCAGCGTGGCGGAGAAACTCGCGCTGTACATGGGCTTTCAGGGCCCGACCCTGCGCTGAGATTTCGAACCTGGTGTAGATCAAAATGTGGGAGCGGGGTTGCCCGCGAATGCGGTGTTTCAGTCATCTGATGTATTGGCTGATCCACTGCATTCACGGGCAAGCCCGCTCCCACATTTGGTTTTGTGGTGGGCTTAGGGGATTTGTACGCCTTCGACCAGCAGCATATCCACCAGTCGAATCAATGGCAGCCCGATCAGGCTGGTGGCATCCGGCCCTTCGGTGCTCTGGAACAGGCTCACGCCCAGCCCCTCGGCCTTGAAGCTGCCTGCGCAGTCATACGGCTGCTCAATGCGCAGGTAACGCTCGACTCGCTCGGCGTCCAGTACGCGCATCTGCACCGTGAATGGCACGCAGTCCACCTGGCAGTGGCCGGTGTTGCTGTTGAGCAGGGCCAGGCCGGTGAGGAAGCTGACGCGCTTGCCGCTCGCCGCCAGCAATTGTTCACGGGCGTTCTCGAAGGTGTGGGGTTTGCCGATGATCCGTCCGTCGAGCGCTGCTACTTGGTCGGAGCCGATGATCAAATGCCCTGGGTGCTCGGCGGCAAGGGCGCGGGCTTTTTCTGTGGCGAGGCGCTTGACCAGCTCAACGGCAGACTCATTGGCGCGATGGCTTTCGTCAATGTCCGGCGAGCCGCAGATGAACGGCAAGTGCAGGCGGCCGAGCAATTCCCGGCGATAAACCGAGCTGGAAGCGAGTAATAAAGGCAGCATGGGTGTCTCCTCAGGGCAGTCGCGGATTCTAGCGAGGACTCCTGGCGACGGACAGGGCTGAATTTCCTTTGACATGGCTGGGTGCATCCCTATAATGCTGCGCCTATGTTGAATGACCCGATTCCACCTCACGTTGACCCGCGCAAATTGGCTGATCGTGGCACTTCCCTTCAAGGTGAATTGCTGCTGGCCGATTTGGAGAGACTCTGCGACCCGCTTTCCGACACTGTCGGTACGGTGCAGGCGAAATTCGTTTTTGAACGAGATGAACGTAAATCTGTGGTAATTCACAGCTTTATCGACACCGAAGTCAAAATGGTTTGCCAGCGTTGTCTTGAGCTGGTCACCCTGCCGATTCACAGCGAATGCAGTTACGCTGTGGTAAAGGAGGGTGCGAATACCCAGTCGTTGCCGAAAGGTTATGACGTGCTGGAACTGGGCGAAGATCCATTGGATCTGCATGCACTGATCGAGGAGGAGCTTCTGCTCGCCTTGCCCATTGTGCCTGCTCATCATCCGGAAGAATGCCAGCAGCCGGAGGGGCTCGATGACGAGTCCGAACCGAGCGAGGACGAGGTAACGCGGTCCAACCCGTTCAGTGTATTGGCGCAGTTAAAGCGTGACCCAAACGTTTAGGAGTTAATCAATTATGGCTGTTCAGCAGAACAAAAAATCCCGCTCTGCCCGTGACATGCGTCGTTCGCACGACGCCCTGACGGCAAGCACTCTGTCTGTAGAAAAAACCACTGGTGAAATTCACCTGCGTCACCACGTATCGCCAGAAGGCGTATACCGTGGTCGTAAAGTGATCGACAAGGGCGCTGACGAGTAATCACTTGTCTGCTCTAGTCATCGCGATAGACGCAATGGGCGGGGACTTCGGTCCCCGCAGCATTGTTCAGGCCTGCATTGCCAGCCTGTCTGCAACGCCCTCGCTGCACCTGACCCTTGTCGGTCAACCCTCCTTACTTGAAGAACTGATTGCCAGCCATCCGGCGGTGGATCGCGCGCGCCTGACGATTACGCCAGCCAGCGAAACCATCACCATGGATGAGAAGCCGGCGGCTGCCCTGCGTGGCAAGCCTGACTCTTCAATGCGGGTGGCGCTTGAGTTGCTGCGCGATGGCAAGGTGCAAGCCTGCGTCAGTGCGGGCAATACCGGGGCGTTGATGGCGTTGTCGCGCTATGTACTCAAGACGCTGCCAGGCATTGACCGGCCGGCGATGGTCGCGGCCATTCCGACGCAGAAGGGCTATTGCCAACTGCTGGACCTTGGCGCGAACGTCGATTGCAGTGCCGAGCACCTGTTCCAGTTCGCCGTCATGGGCTCGGTGGCTGCCGAAGCGCTAGGCGTGGCTCGCCCGCGAGTGGCGCTGCTGAATATCGGCACCGAAGACATCAAGGGCAACCAGCAGGTCAAGCTCGCCGCTACGCTGCTTCAAGGCGCACGCGGCTTGAACTACATCGGCTTCGTCGAAGGTGATGGTTTGTACCGGGGCGAGGCGGATGTGGTGGTGTGCGACGGGTTTGTCGGCAATATCCTGCTCAAATCCAGTGAGGGGCTGGCGACCATGATCGCCGCGCGCATCGAGGCGTTGTTCAGGCAAGGTTTTGCGTCGCGCCTGGTCGGTGCCCTGGCGCTGCCGTTGATGCGGCGCCTGCAGGCTGATCTGGCGCCGGCGCGGCATAACGGTGCGAGCTTTCTCGGCCTGCAGGGCATTGTGGTGAAAAGCCATGGTTCGGCCGGTGTAGAAGGCTTTCAAAGCGCGATTGCGCGAGCCCTGATCGAGATCCAGGAAAACCTGCCGCAACGCTTGCATGGCCGTCTTGAAGACCTGTTGCCTTAGGCGAATCGGCCCGGAAATGCTTAAATGTGACCGGCCAGTTCAATTGACCATCCAATCTGTCAGTTTCGTGCGCTCCCATCGTAGGCGCGTTCATTTTTGACGACCAGATCATTAGGGGCTTGTTACATGTCTACATCCCTCGCATTCGTCTTTCCAGGGCAGGGTTCGCAGTCCCTCGGCATGTTGGCCGAGCTGGGCGCGCAATACCCGCTGATCCTGGACACTTTCAAGGAAGCTTCCGATGCCCTGGGTTACGACCTGTGGGCTCTGACCCAGCAAGGGCCGGAAGAGCAGCTCAATCAAACCGACAAGACCCAGCCGGCCATCCTGACCGCTTCGATCGCCCTGTGGCGCTTGTGGCTGGCCGAAGGCGGCGCGCGTCCGGCATTCGTTGCCGGTCACAGCCTGGGTGAATACAGCGCCCTGGTCGCGGCGGGCAGCCTGACCCTCGGTGAAGCGGTCAAGCTGGTCGAGCGTCGTGGTCAACTGATGCAAGAAGCCGTTCCGGCGGGGCAGGGCGGCATGGCTGCAATCCTGGGCCTGGACGACGCAGTGGTGATCGAAGCCTGTGCCGAAGCGGCCCAGGGCGAAGTGGTCAGCGCAGTGAACTTCAACTCCCCTGGCCAGGTGGTGATCGCCGGTGCCAAGGCAGCAGTCGAGCGCGCCATCGAAGGCTGCAAGGCTCGTGGTGCCAAGCGTGCGTTGCCGTTGCCGGTAAGCGTGCCGTCCCACTGTGAGCTGATGCGCCCGGCAGCCGAGCGTTTTGCCGAGTCCATCGCCGCCATCAACTGGCAGGCGCCGCAGATCCCGCTGGTGCAGAACGTCAGCGCGGCCGTGGCTGCCGACCTCGATACCCTCAAGCGCGACCTGCTGGAGCAGCTCTACAAGCCGGTACGCTGGGTTGAATCGGTCCAGACCCTGGCCGCCAATGGCGCCACCGAACTGGTCGAGTGCGGCCCGGGCAAAGTCCTGGCCGGCCTGAACAAGCGCTGCGCCGACGGCGTGTCGACCGCTAACCTCAATACCCCGGATGCCTTTGCTGCCGCTCGCGCAGCACTGGCCTGAAGAATTAGGAGAAGCCTGCATGAGTCTGCAAGGTAAAGTTGCACTGGTTACTGGCGCAAGCCGTGGTATTGGCCAGGCCATCGCTCTCGAACTGGGTCGCCAAGGCGCCATCGTGATCGGCACCGCCACTTCCGCTTCGGGCGCCGAGCGTATCGCCGCGACCCTGAAGGAAAACGGCGTACAAGGCACCGGCCTTGAGCTGAACGTGACCAGCGATGAGTCCGTGGCTGCCGTATTGGCCCAGATCACTGCGCAGTTCGGCGCGCCGGCTATTCTGGTAAACAACGCCGGTATTACCCGCGACAACCTGATGATGCGCATGAAAGACGACGAGTGGTACGACGTGGTCGATACCAACCTGAACAGTCTGTTTCGCCTGTCCAAGGGCGTTTTGCGCGGCATGACCAAGGCGCGTTGGGGCCGAATTATCAATATTGGCTCCGTAGTGGGTGCCATGGGCAACGCAGGCCAAGTAAACTACGCGTCCGCCAAGGCCGGTCTGGAAGGTTTCAGCCGTGCATTGGCACGTGAAGTCGGTTCGCGGTCGATTACGGTCAACTCGGTGGCCCCAGGGTTCATCGACACCGATATGACCCGCGAGCTGCCGGAAGCACAGCGTGAAGCCTTGCTGACGCAGATTCCGCTGGGCCGTCTGGGCCAGGCTCAAGAGATCGCGAATGTGGTCACTTTCCTGGCATCCGACGGTGCGGCATACGTGACTGGGGCTACAATCCCGGTTAACGGCGGGATGTACATGAGTTAAATTGTGACGGATTGCTTCAAAAAAATGTCATACGAGCTGTCTAAAATCCGTTATAAAGCTGCAACTTAATTTATAGGCAGGTGGCCGACCGGGTACGTGGGTGAAGCTTTCAGTTGAAAAGCTGAAAAGGCTTTCTATACACTTACCCACTGGCCAGCTGCCTGAATTTGTCCATTAGGAGTTAAACAAGGTATGAGCACCATCGAAGAGCGCGTCAAGAAAATCGTTGCCGAGCAACTGGGCGTCAAAGAAGAAGAAGTGGTCAACACTGCTTCCTTCGTAGAAGACCTGGGTGCCGATTCCCTTGACACCGTTGAGCTGGTGATGGCTCTGGAAGAGGAATTCGAGACCGAAATCCCGGACGAAGAAGCTGAAAAAATCACTACTGTTCAAGCTGCTATCGACTACGTTACCAGCCATCAGGCGTAATAGTTTTTAGTCGTCGCTTGCTGTTGGGAAAAACCGCACTGCTGTTACAGCGTGCGGTTTTTTCTTTAGCTCTGACGAAAAGTGAGCCTGAAGCAAAGTGTCGTCATTAGAAAAAGGAGAGTGCTGTGTCGCGTAGACGCGTCGTAGTCACCGGTATGGGTATGTTGTCGCCACTGGGTACGGATGTGCCGAGCAGTTGGCAGGGCATTCTGGCTGGCCGCAGTGGTATTGGTCTGATTGAACATACGGACCTTTCTGCCTATTCCACCCGTTTTGGCGGCTCGGTAAAGGGTTTCAATGTCGAGGAATATCTCTCGATCAAAGAGTCCCGCAAACTCGACCTGTTCATTCAATACGGCCTGGCCGCCGGTTTTCAGGCAGTGCGTAATGCCGGCCTGGAAGTTACCGACGCCAACCGTGATCGCATCGGCGTGGCCATGGGTTCGGGTATTGGTGGTCTGACCAATATCGAAGAAACCAGCCGCATCCTGCACGATACTGGCCCCCGTCGAATTTCACCGTTCTTCGTGCCGGGCTCGATCATCAATATGATTTCCGGCTTCCTGTCCATCCACTTGGGCGCACAGGGACCTAACTACGCCATCGCCACCGCGTGCACCACCGGTACGCATTGCATCGGTATGGCGGCGCGCAACATCGCCTACGACGAAGCTGACGTGATGATCGCCGGCGGCGCTGAAATGGCTGCCTGCGGCCTTGGCATGGGCGGCTTTGGCGCGTCCCGTGCGCTGTCGACCCGCAACGACGAGCCGACCCGTGCCAGCCGTCCGTGGGACAAGGGCCGTGATGGTTTCGTGCTGTCCGACGGTGCCGGCGCCCTGGTGCTGGAAGAGTTGGAACACGCCAAGGCGCGTGGCGCCACCATCTACGCCGAGCTGATCGGCTTTGGCATGAGCGGCGACGCCTACCACATGACTTCGCCACCGTCCGACGGTGCCGGTGCTGCACGTTGCATCACCAACGCCCTGCGCGACGCGAAGATCAATGCGGACCAGGTGCAGTACATCAACGCCCACGGCACCTCGACCCCGACCGGCGACCTGGCGGAAGCCGAGGCCATCAAGTCGGTGTTCGGCGAACACGCCTACAAGCTGGCGGTCAGTTCCACCAAGTCCATGACCGGTCACCTGTTGGGTGCGGCGGGCGCGGTCGAGGCGATTTTCAGTGTGATGGCCATCAAGGATCAGGTCGCTCCGCCGACCATCAACCTGGATGAGCCGGACGAGGGCTGCGATCTGAACTTCGTGCCGCATGAACCGCAACCGATGCCGATCGACGTGACGATCTCCAACTCGTTCGGCTTTGGTGGCACCAACGGTTCCCTGGTGTTCCGCCGGTTCGCCGAGTGATGGACAGCTGGGTCGACGGTCAGCCAGCGGACAGCGTGCCTCTGAAAGATCGCGGCCTGGCGTATGGCGATGGGCTCTTCGAGACCATCGCCGTCAAGGCTGGGCAGCCTGTGCTGCTCGACCGCCACCTGCAGCGTCTTGAAGACGGTTGCAGGCGCCTCGCTCTCGCCGCGGATCACAGTGTGATTCGCAGCGAAGTGCAGGCCTATGCCGCCGCCCTCGGCGACGGTGTTCTCAAGTTGATCCTCACCCGTGGCGACAGCCTGCGAGGTTATGGCCTCAACCCCGGCGCGCCGCTGCGCCGTATCTTGCAGGGCAGTCCGCCCGCTCCCTATCCCCCGCCCCATGGAACCGACGGCATCCGCCTGTTTCCGTGCGCCACCCGCTTGGCCGAGCAGCCCCTGCTGGCCGGCCTCAAGCACCTCAACCGCCTGGAACAAGTGATCGCCCGCGCCGAATGGCAGGATGCCGAGCACGCCGAAGGCTTGATGCTGGATACGTCCGGGCGGGTCATTGAAGGCGTATTCAGCAACCTGTTCCTGGTGCGCAACGGCTTGTTACTAACCGCCGATCTGACCCGTTGCGGCGTTGCCGGCGTGATGCGCGCCGAGATTCTGGCCCAGGCGCAAACCCTGGGCATCCCGGTGGCCGTGGCTGACATCAGCATCGAACAGTTGCAGCACGCCGATGAAGTCTTCGTTTGCAACAGCGTTTATGGCATCTGGCCGGTGCGTGCCTGCGCTGCGATGAGCTGGTCGGTTGGGCCGCTCACCCGTAAACTGCAAGGCATTGTTCGCGCGCTATTGGATATTTGAGTTGATACGAAAACTGGTTGTACTGCTGCTGGTTGGTCTGTTCTCGGCGGCTTTGCTGTTGGGCTATGGCGCCTGGAAATACGACGCTGCCCTCAAGCAGCCCCTGAACCTGACCCAGGAGCAGCTGCTCGACGTACCGGCCGGGGCGACGCCTACCGGCACCTTCAATCGCCTCGAAGCCGACGGCGTGCTCGACGGCGCCTTCTGGCTGCGTCTTTACTGGCGTTTCAATCTCGACGGCCAGCCCCTGCACAGCGGCGAATACCGCATGACCCCCGGCATGACCGCACAAGGTTTGATCGGCCTGTGGCAGCGTGGCGAAGTGGTGCAATACAGCCTGACTCTGGTGGAGGGCTGGAACTTCCGCCAAGTACGCTCGGCCCTGGCCAAGCATGAAAAGATCGTGCAAACCCTGTCAGGCCTCACCGATAGCGAAGTGATGGACAAGCTTGGCCACCCCGGCGTGTTTCCGGAAGGGCGCTTCTTCCCCGACACCTACCGTTTCGTACGCGGCATGACCGACGTCGAGTTCCTGAAAAAAGCCTACAACCGCTTGGACGATGTCCTCGCCCAGGAGTGGAGCAAGCGGGCTGCCGATGTGCCGTATACCGAGCCCTACCAGGCGCTGATCATGGCTTCGCTGGTGGAGAAGGAGACCGGCGTGCCGGAAGAGCGCGGCCAGATTGCCGGGGTGTTTGTGCGCCGGATGAAGATCGGCATGCTGCTGCAGACCGACCCGACGGTGATCTATGGCCTGGGTGAGCGCTACAACGGCAAGTTGACCCGTGCCCATCTCAAGGAAGCCAACCCCTACAACACCTACATGATTGCCGGCCTGCCGCCGACGCCCATCGCCATGGTCGGCCGCGAAGCGATCCATGCCGCGCTGAACCCGGTGCCGGGCAGCAGCCTGTATTTTGTCGCCCGTGGCGATGGCAGCCATATTTTCTCCGATGACCTGGATGCGCATAATGCCGCCGTGCGCGAGTTCCAACTCAAGCGCCGCGCCGATTACCGCTCCAGCCCGGCGCCTGCGGCAAAGCCGGCAGAAGACGCAACACCACCGGCCGATGCGCCTGCCGAACCGCAAAGCCCGCAATGACTCTGACTAAGGACTGCCCGTGACTGGCTTGTTTATTACCCTGGAAGGCCCTGAAGGCGCCGGCAAAAGCACCAACCGCGATTACCTGGCCGAGCGCTTGCGCGCTGATGGCGTCGAGGTGGTGTTGACCCGTGAGCCCGGTGGCACGCCGCTGGCCGAGCGCATCCGCGAAGTGCTGCTGGCCCCGGGTGACGAGCCGATGAATCCGGATACCGAACTGCTGCTGGTGTTCGCTGCCCGCGCCCAGCATCTGGCTGAAGTGATCCGCCCGGCGCTGGCCCGTGGTGCCGTCGTGATCTGCGACCGCTTCACCGATTCCACCTACGCCTACCAGGGCGGCGGCCGCGGTTTGTCCCTGGCGCGCATCGCCACCTTGGAAACCTTCGTGCAAGGCGATCTGCGTCCCGACCTGACCCTGGTATTCGACCTGCCGGTGGAAGTCGGCCTGGCCCGCGCCAGTGCCCGTGGTCGCCTGGATCGCTTCGAGCTGGAAGGCCGTGCATTCTTCGACGCGGTGCGCAGCGCGTTTCTCGCGCGTGCCAAGGCCGAGCCTGCACGCTACTACCTGCTGGACGCTGCCCAACCCTTGGCCCAGGTGCAGCACGCCATCGATGCCTTGCTGCCCACGTTGCTGGAGCGCGCCCGTGGCTGAAGCCTACCCGTGGCAGGCCAGCCTCTGGCAACAGTTGGCCGGCCGTGCCCAGCACGCCCACGCTTACCTGTTGCACGGGCCGATTGGCATCGGCAAGCGCCCGCTTGCCGAGCGTCTGATGGCCAGCCTGTTGTGCCAGCGCCCGGTCAATCTGGAGGCGTGTGGCGAGTGCAAATCCTGCCTGTTGCTCAAGGCCGGCAGCCATCCGGATAACTACCTGCTGGAACCTGAAGAAGCCGACAAGGCGATCAAGGTCGATCAGGTGCGCGATCTCGTCAGCTTCGTGGTGCAGACCGCGCAGATGGGCGGGCGCAAAGTCGTGTTGATCGAGCCGGTGGAGGCGATGAACATCAATGCCGCCAACGCCCTGCTCAAGAGCCTGGAAGAGCCGTCCGGCGATACGGTGTTGCTGCTGGTGAGCCACCAGTCCAGTCGTTTGCTGCCGACTATCCGCAGCCGTTGTGTACAGCAGGCCTGCCCGTTGCCGAGCGAGGCCATGAGCCTCGAGTGGCTGGCCCAGGCGTTGCCGGAGTGCAGCGCAGAAGAGCGTGGCGAATTGCTGACCCTGGCCGCCGGTTCGCCGCTGGCTGCGGTGAAATTGCAGGCCCAAGGCGTGCGTGAACAACGTGCGCTGGTGGTAGATGGGGTGAAGAAACTGCTCAAGCAGGAACTGTCCGCCACCCAGTTGGCCGAGACGGCCTGGAAGGATATTCCGCTGTTGCTGCTGTTCGACTGGTTTTGCGACTGGTCGAGCCTGATCCTGCGCTACCAGTTGACCCAGGACGAAAACGGCCTGGGCCTGCCGGACATGCGCAAAGTCGTGCAGTACCTCGCGCAGAAAAGCGCCCAGGACAAGGTGCTCAACATTCAGGACTGGATTCTTGCCCAGCGCCAGAAGGTGCTCGGCAAAGCCAACCTCAACCGCGTGCTGTTGCTCGAAGCGCTGCTGGTGCAGTGGGTCGGTTTGCTCGGCCGCCGTTAATTTCCGTGGCCGACGGGTGTATCGTCGGCCAGACACTCTCTGTGATTTAAGTCGTAACTACCTATGCTCGTAGATTCCCATTGCCACCTAGATCGCCTTGACCTCGCCCAGCACGGCGGCTCCCTTGACGCCGCCCTCGAAGCCGCGCGCCAGCGTGGGGTAGGGCACTTCCTGTGCATCGGCGTCAGCGCCGACAATGCTGCCGACGTCAAAGCCCTGGCCGAGCGTTATGCGGATGTGGACTGCTCGGTGGGGATCCACCCGCTGGACCTCAAGCCCGGCGAAGCCCCGGCCCTCGACTGGTTGCTGGGCGAACTCAATCACCCGCGTGTGGTGGCGATCGGCGAAACCGGTCTGGATTACCACTACGAACCCGAGGCTGCCGAATTGCAGCAGGCCTCCTTCCGCCTGCACTTGCAGGCCGCCCAGCAGACCGGCAAGCCGGTGATCGTCCACACCCGTGGCGCCCGCGCCGACACCCTGGCCCTGCTGCGCGAAGCCGCGTTGCCCCAGGCCGGTGTGCTGCATTGCTTCACCGAAGACTGGGACATGGCCAAGGCGGCCCTGGACCTGGGTTTCTACATTTCCCTGTCGGGTATCGTCACCTTCCGCAACGCCGACGCCCTGCGCGATGTGGCGCGCCAAGTGCCGGCCGATCGCCTGCTGGTGGAGACCGACTCGCCGTACCTGGCGCCCATCCCCCATCGCGGCAAGCCGAACCTGCCGGAGTACGTGCGGGATGTGGCGGATTACCTGGCGATGTTGCGCGGCGAGTCCTACGAGCGTTTTGCCGAGCAGACCACGCAGAACTTCAAGCGCCTGTTCCCGTTGGCCCACGTCAAATCGTAGGCAAAAAAAACCCGGGTTCTGGGGGGTGAATCCGGGTTAAGACCATTAGGAGTAAAACAGGGCACGCAGTCCGTCGGTACCCAGGGTCGGCGCGTCACTTGGGGGAGATGTCACGCCGACAGTTCAAGTATTGATCAGTATCTGATTCAGTCCAGTCGTGACTGGTCGATTTTTAAACAGATTTGGAATACACGCGCTTCGCTTGAGTTCTCATCACGCGGGTGCACAGGCGCAGTTTGTGCGTATTATTTCTGACTGAGAGCGGTGAAAACGTTGGCGCGCTGAAACTAAAGTGCATGACGGGTTCACATAGGCGTTGCCCAACGACCGTTCAGTCGGGATAATCCCTCGCACCGGGTAAATCGTATCGCCGCGTCTGCGTGGCCCTGCGCAACCCTCCCCATAGTCACCTCTGCAGACCTCTTCCTCATGCACAAAGAACCCCGTAAGGTCCGTGAGTTTCGCCGCCGTGAGCAGGAAATTCTCGACACCGCGCTCAAGCTGTTCCTCGAACAAGGTGAAGACAGCGTCACCGTCGAGATGATCGCGGATGCCGTGGGTATCGGCAAAGGCACGATCTACAAGCACTTCAAGTCCAAGGCCGAGATCTACCTGCGCCTGATGCTCGATTACGAGCGCGACTTGAACGAGCTGCTGCATTCGGCCGATGTGGACAAGGACAAGGAAGCCCTGTCCCGCGCCTACTTCGAGTTCCGCATGCGCGACCCGCAGCGTTATCGCCTGTTCGACCGCCTGGAAGAAAAGGTGGTCAAGGGCCATCAGGTGCCGGAAATGGTCGAGGAGCTGCACAAGATCCGCGCCTCGAACTTCGAACGCCTGACCCTGTTGATCAAGGGCCGCATCAGCGAAGGCAAGCTTGAAGACGTACCGCCGTATTTCCACTACTGCGCCGCCTGGGCGTTGGTGCATGGTGCCGTGGCGCTGTACCACTCGCCATTCTGGAGCAATGTGTTGGAAGATCAGGAAGGTTTCTTCCAGTTCCTGATGGACATCGGCGTGCGCATGGGCAACAAGCGCAAGCACAGCACCGAACTGCCGCCCGCTGAAACGCCCGCCAGCTAATGATTTGCTGCCACGCGTAGTACCCCAGGAATATACTCAGGCAAGGACTCTTGCTAAAAGCTGATTTTTAAGTCAGCTTTTAGCGCGCCCGAATCATCCTCTGCCGGAGTGATCCATGATCGTTGATCGTCAAGGCAGGCGTTTTCGCAATTTGCGGATCAGCCTGACCTCAGCCTGCAATTATGCGTGTACCTACTGCGTGCCCAATGGCAAGCGGTTGGTGGCTGCCCAGGACGAACTCTCGGCCGAGGCCATGGCGCGGGGTGTCGAGTACCTGATCGAAGCGGCGGGCATCGAGCGCCTGCGCATCACCGGCGGTGAGCCGCTGGTCAGTCCCAAACTGGAAGCCTTCATGGGCGCGGTGGGGCAGTTGGGCCTGAGTGACATCAGCCTGACCACCAACGGCCAACTGCTGGCGCGCAAACTGCCGTTGCTGGTGGAGGCCGGGATCAAGCGCATCAACGTCTCCCTCGACACCCTGGACGCCGCCGCCTTCCGCAGCATCGCCCGTGGCGGCGACCTGGCCAGCGTGCTCGACGGTATGGACCAGGCCCGCGCCGCCGGGATCAAGATCAAGGTCAACATGGTGCCGTTGCGCGGCCAGAACCTGGATCAGGTGATGCCACTGCTCGACTACTGCCTGGAGCGTGGTTACGAGCTGCGTTTTATCGAGTTGATGCGCATGGGCCACCTGGCCAAGGATTCCAATGCATTCCTGCAGCAATTCGTCAGCCTGCAACAGCTGCTCAGCCTGATCGGCGAACAATACGAATACCTGCAAGCCAACGCTCCGGTGGACGCCACCGCTGTGCGTTATGAAATCCCCGGCAAGGGCTACTTCGGCGTGATCGCCAACGAAAGCGTGCCGTTCTGCCGCACGTGTTCGCGGCTGCGCCTGTCGTCCACGGGTTGGTTGCATGGCTGTCTGTCGTCGAGCAACCGTCACTATGTCGGCGACCTGCTGGACAAACCGCGCCATCAGGCGCTGCCGGCGCTGCAAGGGCTGTTGATGAAGGCCTTGGGCGATAAGCAGGAAGTGGCGTTCTCGGGCGGTGCGACGATCATGAAAATTATTGGCGGCTGACCCGATATTCTTCCGCCACATTCCCCTGTGGGAGCGGGCTTGCTCGCGAATGCGGTGTATCAGAAACAGATGTGCTGACTGACACACCGCATTCGCGAGCAAGCCCGCTCCCACACAAGCCCGCTCCCACATTTGATTTGTGTCGTCTGTGAATGGCGCGGATTCTGCATCTCACGCCCATTCGCCGGTTTTCCGTCACCGGCTTCTGGAGGATTAGGATGCGTAGTCTGGTTTTGTTGCTGGCGTCGTTGGCGCTGAGTGGTTGCATGACCGTCAGCGATATGGCCGAAGGCACTCGCTATCAGATGAGTGACGCCGGGTTGCTCGACCACAGCGACACCCGCCGTACCAACTCGATCCGCCTGCAACCGGACTCCTTTGTCTTTATCGCTCAAGGCGCATTTGTGCCGCCGGGCAGTGCCTACCCGCGTCCCAACGTGGTGGCCGAAGAAGCCTTCAACGGGTTCGTCGAATACTTCCCCATGGTCCGTCGCGCCCGTCAGCCGGAAGGTCTCGAGCAGGCAATGACTGAAGCGCGCGGCGCGGGGGCCCACTACCTGCTGTATTGCCGTTTCGCGGCAGCCGATGACCGCATCGGCAACGCCGATGAATGGGCCGACCAGGAAGCCCTCGATCGCGTCGGCCTCGACAGCGGTGTGATCCAGGTGATGTTGATCGAGACCAGCACCCAGTATTTGATTGATACTGTGCGGATTCGCAGCCGTGGCGGTTTACTGACGTTCCACGACAACCGACCCCAGGATCTGATCGCCCGCCCCCTGGCGCAGTACGCCCGCAGCCTGCTGGGCATGAGCGATCAATAAGACACAGGAGCAGCCCATGACCGATTCCGCCAAGGCCAATGATCTGTTGGCCCAACTGCCCAAGGGCAAGGGACCGGCGCCAGTGCACCTATGGAACCCGGAGTTCTGCGGCCATATCGACATGCGCATCGCCCGCGACGGCACCTGGTTCTACCAAGGCACGCCGATCGGGCGTAAGCCGATGGTCAAGCTGTTCTCCAATATCATCCGCCGCGATGGCGATGAGTACTTTCTGATCACTCCCGTGGAAAAAGTCGGCATCCGCGTCGATGATGCGCCGTTCGTTGCGCTGACGCTTGACGTCGAAGGGCAGGGCGAAAGCCAGGTGCTGCGCTTTACCACCAATGTCGACGAGCAGATCGATGCCGGCCTCGAGCACCCGCTGCGGGTGGTCATTGACCCAGTCACCCAGGAACCGTCACCCTATCTGCGGGTGCGCACCAACCTCGAAGCCCTCGTGCATCGCAATGTGTTCTACCAATTGGTCGAACTGGCGGTCAGCCGTCCGATCAACGGTCAGAACTGGCTGGGCGTCTGGAGTGGCGGGGAATTCTTCAGGATTGGCCTGGAACCCTGAGGCTGGCTTTTTCATCCTCCTAAAATAATTCGCTTGCTGACAGCGGGCGCTTTCGGATATGAATTTGTACATGATTAGACATGTTCGATTTGATAAGAAAAAACGCGTCGTCGACGAGCTCATCCGCCGTATCGAGGGTGGGGTGATGGCCGACGGTTTCCTGCTCCCGGGTGAGCATCAACTGGCCGAAGAGTTCGCCGTCAGCCGGGGCACCCTGCGCGAGGCGCTGGCCGAGCTCAAGCGACGTCATTACATTGCGACCCAGAGCGGCGTCGGCTCCATCGTTACCTTTGACGGCATGATGCTCGACCAGCGCAGCGGCTGGGCACAAGCCCTGGCGGACACCGGGGCGCAGGTGAGCACCGACGTCCTGCGGTTCGAGGCCGTGAGCCGCCCGGACCTGTTCAGCCGCTTCGGCACCGAGCAATTCATTGCTCTCGACCGCCGCCGGCGCACGTCAGACGGTACCGCCGTGTCCCTGGAACGTTCGCTGATGCCGGCTTCCGGTGGCCTTGAGAGCCTGCCGGAAGTCGGTCTGATCGAGAACTCCCTGACCATCACCCTGGCAGCCTACGGCTTTGTCGGCGCCGAAGGTGACCAATGGATCGGCGCCGAGCCCCTCAGTGACAGCGACGCCGAGCTGCTTGGTCGCCCCAGCGGCAGCGTGTTTCTCAAGGCGTCGCGCACCACCTACGACCGTCGCGAGCGCTTTATGGAATACGTTGAAAGCTTGCTCGACCCGCTGCACTTTCGCCTGCATCTGCAATTTGGAAACCCGAAATGACCCCGCTCAACCGCGCGCTCGGCGCCTTCTACGGCCTGGCCTTGGGCGATGCCCTGGGCATGCCCACCCAGTCCCTGAGCCGCGAACAGGTGCGCGCACGCTTCGGTGCGATCACCACCCTGGAAGATGCCGACGCCAACCAGCCCATCGCACCGAACATGCCCGCCGGTTCCATCACCGATGACACCGAGCAGGCGATTCTGATCGGCGAGCTGCTGGTCGAAGGCCGAGGCACCATCGAGCCCACCGTGCTGGCCAAGCGCTTGATCGCGTGGGAAGCGCGGATGCGCGCCAAGGGTTCCCAGGACTTGCTCGGCCCATCGACCAAACGTGCGATCGACATGATCCTCGCCGGTCACACCCCGCAGGAGTCCGGGCGTTATGGCACCACCAACGGTGCCGCGATGCGCATCACTCCGGTCGGTATCGCCGCTGATGTCAGCGATCCGATGCGGTTTATCCAGGCTGTGATCCAGGCGTGCCAGGTCACCCACAACACCAGCCTGGGCATCTCCAGCGCGGCGGCGGTGGCGGCGGTGGTCTCGGCCGGGATCAACGGCGTGGATTTGGGCGAAGCACTGAACATCGGCACCCAGATCGCCCAGCAGGCGCAAAGCCATGGTCACTGGATTGCCGGAGGACGCATGTCCACCCGCATCAGTTGGGCGCGCACCCTGAGTGTCGGCAGTGGCGACAAAGCGCTGTTTGCCGATTTGCTCTACGAATTGATCGGCACCTCCGTCGCATCCCAGGAGTCGGTGGTGGTCTCGTTCGCCCTCGCGCAGCAAGTGGCGGTGGGCGACATGAGCGCGTTTGAAGCCTTGTGCCTGGCTGCCAGCCTGGGCGGCGACACCGATACCATCGCCGCGATTCTCGGCGCCATGCTGGGTGCCTGCCTGGGCATGCAGTGCTGGCCACAGGCGATGGTCGAGCAGGTCAAGCGGGTCAATGGTCTGGACTTGCAGCCACTGGTCCAGGCACTACTCGCCATGCGCTGACTGGCACAGATCCACCCGCTCCCACAGTTGATCGACTGCATGGAACACTTGCCACAACCACAACAAGACAGGCACCAGGAGCATCCTTCATGAGCAGCACCCCTAGCGGCCAAAGCGCCGGGCAATTGGAAACACGTGGCATCGAACCGGTTCCGGAAGGCGAGTGCAACGGCCATCCGCTGCAACTGTTCTGGGTCTGGTTCGCCGCCAATATCAGCATCCTCGGCCTGCCGCTGGGGGCGACGCTGGTGGCGTTTCGCGGCCTGGCCATCTGGCAGGCAATCATCGTCGCGATCCTCGGCGCGGCCGGTTCGTTCGCGGTGGTGGGCATCATCTCCATCGCCGGTCGACGTGGCCGTGCGCCGAGCCTGACCTTGTCCCGGGCGATCTTCGGTGTGCGCGGCAACATCGGCCCGACGCTGGTCTCGCTGATGTCGCGCCTGGGCTGGGAAACCGTGAACACCACCACAGCCGCGTTCGTGCTGCTGTCGTTGTGCTCGATCCTGTTCGGCTCGCCGGTCGAGGCGAAAAGCGCACCGGTTCTGACGCTAGTATTCATCGCCATCTTCGTGCTGCTGACCCTGTCGGTATCCGGCCTCGGTCACGCCACCTTGCTGGTGATCCAGAAGTGGGCGACCTACGTGTTCGGCGCCCTGAATATCCTGGTGGGCGGCTTCCTCTGCGCCACCATCGACTGGAGCGCGGTGTTCAACGCTACGCCGGCGCCGCTGAGCGCGATGATCATCGGCGTCGGCACCATGGCCGCCGGCACGGGTATCGGCTGGGCCAATGCCGGCGCCGACATGTCGCGCTACCAGCACCGCAGCGTCAAGGCCGTGCGCCTGGTGGCCTCGGCCGCGTTTGGCGCGGGCATCCCGCTGGTGCTGCTGATCACCCTCGGCGGCCTGCTCTCGGTGGGCAACAACGACCTGGCCTCGGCCACCGACCCGATCATCGCGATCCGCGACATGTTGCCGACCTGGATGGCCGTGCCGTACCTGATCACCGCGTTCGGCGGGCTGCTGCTGTCGAACAACCTGTCGGTGTACTCGGCGGGCCTCACCACCTTGACCCTCGGCTTGAAGGTCAAGCGCGTGCACGCAGTGATCGTCGACATCGTGGCGATCTTCGCCGGCTCGATCTACTTCATGCTGATCGCCGACAGCTTCTACGGCCCGTTCATCACCTTCATTTCGCTGTTGGCGGTACCGATCACCGCGTGGGTCGGGATCTTCGTGGTCGACCTGATCCACCGTCACCACTACAGCGCCAATGACCTGCTGGACGTCAGCCCGAGCAGTGCCTATTGGTACCGCGGCGGCGTGGAATGGCGCGCGTTTGGTGCCTGGGCCGTGGCGATCGTACTGGGTTTCAGCTTTACCACCATCGGCACCACCGCCGAAAACATCTGGTTCGCCGGGCCTTTGTCCGACTCCTGGCTGGGCCACAACGGCCTGGGCTGGATCGTCACCTTCCTGGTGGCCGGCGGGATTTATGCCGTACTGGGCGGCGCATCCGACCGTCGCCCGGCGTTAGTCGAGCGTCGTCATGTCTAGATTGCTGCACACCGGCCAGGTCATTGTCGATCTGGTCATGGCCCTGGAAACCTTGCCCGCGACTGGCGGTGACGTGTTGGCACAATCTGCCAGTTTCGAAGCCGGCGGTGGTTTCAATGTGATGGCGGCGGCACGGCGCAACGGCTTGCCGGTGGTGTATCTGGGGCGCCACGGCAACGGGCGCTTTGGTGACTTGGCCCGCGCGGCGATGCAGGCCGAAGGTGTCGAGATGGCCCAGGCCGCCAGCCCCGATAAAGACACGGGCTTGTGTGTGTCCCTGACCGAGGCGACGACCGAGCGCACGTTCATTTCCCATCTTGGTGCCGAGGGCGAGTTGACGGCCGAGGATTTGGCGCGGGTTGTCCCGCAGGCGGACGATTATGTCTATGTCAGCGGTTACAGCCTGTTGCTCGAAGGCAAGGCCCAGGCGTTGCTCGATTGGCTGTTGGCGCTGCCGCGTGAGATCACCGTGGTGTTCGATCCGGGCCCGCTGGTCAAGGCGCCGGAGTCGGCGCTGATGGCAGCGTTGCTGCCGCGTATCGACATCTGGACCAGCAATGGTCCGGAGGTGTTGGCATTTACTGGTGCGGCTACGTTGGCGCAGGCCTTGAACGCCTTGCAACGGCATCTGCCCGAGGGCGCATTGCGGGTGGTGCGCGATGGCCCGAATGGCTGCTGGGTGAATGCCGAACATGTGCCGGGCTTCAAGGTGACGGCGGTGGACAGCAACGGAGCGGGCGATGCCCATGCTGGGGTGTTTATCGCAGGCTTGGCCAATGGCCTCGCACCCGCCCAGGCGGCGCGCCGTGCGAACGCTGCGGCAGCCTTGGCCGTGACACGCTGGGGCCCGGCCACTTCTCCTGGCACCGCCGAGGTCGACGCGCTATTGGCGCGCTGAACCGCGGCAAGAATGTGGCAGGAGGCAAGCCCCCTGCCACATTGGGTTTCGGAACATGTCTTCTACGGCGCAGGCTGTTTCGGCGCGCCCGGCAGGTTGGAGCCATCGCCTTTGTTGATCGTCGGCTCGTTCACCGAGGGGCCCATCTTGCCATTGCCCACCGCAGTTGGCGCCTGGCGTTCCGCGTCGTGCCCCTTGGTGTGCGGGTCGGCGCCGTTGGAGTTTTCGATCACCGCCCCATTGTTGATTTGCAGCCCCGTGCCCATGGATTTCTGGGACTCGGTGGTCGCGTCAGGGGTGCTCGTGCCGGTGGACGAGGTGGCCGCAAAACCGCTCAGCGAAACCGACGACAACAGGCCTGCAAAGGCGAGGGCAGCCAACTTGGAATGCTTCATGAGGGAATCTCCATAGAGTTATTGTCCTTACCCTCTATTGGTCCGCCCGCAAGGCTGGTTGGTGCCTCGATGGCGACGAACGGCGCAGTACCAGCCGAACAACGCTGATCAGCCAATTGAGCGCCGCCACCGCCGTCACACTCAACAACAGCGTGGGCATGCCGTGTTCGACGATAATCTTGCCCGCCAGCAACGGAAACCCGAACACCCCGACAAAGTACGCCAGGCTGAACAACAGCAACGCCTGGGAGGTGCTGCCCGGCGGTGCTTCGTTCGCCACCAACCCGTTGATCACCGAATACGTCAGGCCGTAACCCACCCCCAACGTAATCGCCGCCAACAGGTAACTGAAACTGCCTGACACACCGAAGCCAAACATCAACACCGACACCAGCATCAACCCCGACAGCACACACGCCGCGCGGTACGCATCCCGCTTGACCACGAAGCCGGCGATCAACAACCGGCTGCTGATCGCGGCGCTGAGAAAACCCGCAAAAAACAGCGAATAGTCCAGCGAGTGCGCCGCTGCGTAGCTGGTCTGGAACGACGACAACCCGCCAAACACACAACCGCCCAGGCCGACCATGACAATCGCGAATGCGGCTTTGGACGACAGCACCTGACGCGTGGCGCGCCAGGAGATTTTGGCCACCGCAGCCTCTTGCCCGAGATGGGCCCCCAGGCGCCAGAACATCAGCACACCGATCAGGCTGGCGCATGCAGCGATCAGAAATGCGCTGGTCAGCGCCAGCCCCAGGGCGTTGGCCGCCCGCCCCAGCAACGGCCCGGCGCCGATGCCGCTCATCATGCTGCCCGACAGCAACGCAAAATATTTGGCCCGTTGTTGCGGCGCCACCAACATCGCCACGATGATCGGCCCCAAGGTGTAGAACACCCCCCAGCCCAGTCCCAGGGCCAGCCCGAACACCATCAGGCTTTCGCCAACGCCCGGCGTCAGCGCAAAGCCCAGGCATGCCACTACCAACAGCAGGCCCATACCGGCAATCGCGCGCGCCGCACCCAGGGCGTCGGACAGATGCCCCGAGACCATCACCGCGACAAAGGTGCTGAGCATCGCCATGGAAATCACACTGCCCGCATCGTGCTCATCGCCGCCGCGTGTATGCATCAGCAGCGACAGCAAAAAGGTCGAGCCGTAAGACAACGACAGCAGAAAACTGGCGAGACAGAACAGGGCGAACAGCTTGTTGCTCACCGGGGGTGTGGAGTGCATGGGGGGCGGCCTGGAAGTCGTTGGAGTTATGCCGGTTTTTTTACCATGGTGGCATTGGTCGATTGTTGTGCGGTTGCTGGTGCCAGCGTTAGCTGCCGACGGAGTAACGGCAGCGATGAAAATGCACTGCAATCAGTCATGAATCCCCCTTAGTATGTGTGCTTTGAAATTGCCCAAGGCTCGACCATGACCATCGAGATTCGCCCCGCGGTGCCCAGCGATGCTGCGCAGATCCTGACTTTCATCACCGAACTGGCCGAGTACGAAAAGGCCCGGCATGAAGTGATCGCCAGTGTCGTGGACATCGAGCGCAGCCTGTTCAGCGAGGGCGCCACCGCCCATGGCCTGATCTGTTTGCGCGACGGCTTGCCGATTGGTTTCGCGGTGTTCTTTTTCAGCTACTCCACGTGGCTGGGCAGCAACTGCCTGTACCTCGAAGACCTCTACATCAACCCGGAACAACGCGGCGGCGGTGCGGGCAAGAAGTTGCTGCGCCACCTGGCGAAGATCGCCTTTGACAACGGTTGCGGGCGCTTCGAATGGAGCGTGCTGGACTGGAACGAGCCGGCGATCGCCTTCTACAAATCCATCGGCGCGCAGCCTCAGGAAGAGTGGGTGCGCTACCGCATGGAAGGCGATGCGTTGCGCGACTTTGCCTTGGGCTGAGATCACTTTTTAGAAAGCACTGAAGTTCAAATGTGGGAGCTCCGACATAAGCCGGCTCCCACTTTTTTTGCGCGACTGCTCATTATGTGGGATGCAAATTTATATATTGAGATATTTCAAAAGATAGGTTTATAGTCGGCGGCATCAGCACTCACTACCAAAAATAAAACAGGTGAAGCGATGCAGGCACAACCGTTGTCCCTCCCCGCCGTGCCCGAGCCAACCTACGGCGAGCGGCTCAAAGACAAGGTGGTGATCATCACCGGCGCCGCCCAAGGCATCGGCGAGGCCATCGTCGCGTGCTTCCAGGCCCAGCAGGCGCGCCTGGTCATCGCCGACATCCAGGCTGAAAAAGTCCAAGCCGTTGCCGCCCACTGGCGCGAACGCGGCGCTGCAATCCACGCCCAACCCGTCGACATCACCTCAAAAGAGCAATGGCAAGCGCTGGTCAACCTGGCCATCGAGCGTTTTGGCCGTGTGGACGTGCTGGTCAACTGCGCCGGGGTCAACGTGTTCCGCGACCCGCTGCAAATGAGCGACGAAGACTGGCGCCGCTGCTTCGCCATCGACCTCGACGGCGCCTGGTTCGGCTGCCGTGCGGTGCTGCCGCATATGATCGAGCAGGGCATCGGCAACATCATCAATATCGCCTCCACCCATTCCAGCCACATCATCCCCGGCTGCTTTCCCTATCCCGTGGCCAAGCACGGCCTGCTTGGCCTGACCCGCGCCCTTGGCATCGAATACGCGGCCAAGGGCATCCGCGTGAATGCCATCGCGCCGGGCTATATCGAGACTCAGCTCAACGTCGACTACTGGAACGGTTTCCCCGACCCCCACGCCGAGCGCCAGCGCGCCTTCGACCTGCACCCGCCCAAGCGCATCGGCCAGCCGGTGGAAGTCGCGATGACCGCGCTGTTTCTGGCGACCGACGAGGCGCCCTTTATCAATGCCACCTGCCTGATGATCGATGGCGGGCGGTCTGTGATGTACCACGACTAAAGCGTTCTCCAATAACAAGAAGGAGGTGGTTCATGTTGAAGAAGACACTCGGCACCCTGGCGCTCGCCGTCGCGTTCAGCGGCGTTGTTTCGGCTGAAGAAGTGAAGATCGGCTTTCTGGTCAAGCAGGCTGAAGAACCGTGGTTCCAGACCGAATGGGCCTTCGCCGAAAAAGCCGGCAAGGACCATGGGTTTACCGTGATCAAGATCGCCGTGCCCGATGGCGAGAAAACCCTTTCGGCCATCGACAGCCTCGCGGCCAATGGCGCCAAGGGCTTTGTGATCTGCCCGCCGGATGTGTCCCTCGGCCCAGCGATCGTGGCCAAGGCCAAGGCCAATGGCTTGAAAGTCATGGCGGTGGATGATCGTTTCGTCGATGCCAAGGGCAACTTCATGGAGGACGTGCCGTACCTGGGCATGGCCGCTTTCGAAGTCGGCCAGAAACAGGGTGCGGCCATGGCTGGCGAAGCGAAAAAGCGCGGTTGGGACTGGAAGGACACCTACGCGGTGATCAACACCTATAACGAACTCGACACTGGTAAAAAACGCACCGACGGCTCGATCAAATCCCTGGAAGAAGCCGGCCTTCCCAAGGACCACATCCTCACCGCCGCCCTGAAAACCCTCGACGTGCCGGGCAGTATGGACGCCACCAACTCGGCCCTGGTCAAGCTGCCCAGTGGCGCGAAAAACCTGATCATCGGCGGCATGAACGACAACACCGTGCTTGGCGGCGTGCGCGCCACCGAAAGCGCCGGCTTCAAGGCGGCCAACGTGATCGGCATCGGTATCAATGGCACCGACGCCATCGGCGAGCTGAAAAAGCCTGACAGTGGTTTCTTCGGTTCGATGCTGCCGAGCCCGCATATCGAGGGCTACAACACGGCGCTGGCGATGTATGAGTGGGTCACCACCGGCAAGGAACCGGCGAAGTACACGGCGATGGACGAAGTGACGCTGATCACCCGCGAAAATTTCCAGGCAGAACTGACCAAAATCGGTCTGTGGAAATGAGCGGCGCGGCCCTGCGTTTCAACGGCATCGGCAAGGAGTTTCCCGGGGTCAAGGCCTTGACGCAGATCAGCTTTGAAGCGCGACCGCACGCGGTACACGCGCTGATGGGCGAGAACGGCGCGGGCAAGTCGACGCTGCTGAAAATCCTTGGCGGCGCCTACATCCCAAGCAGCGGCACAGTGCAGATCGGCGCGCAGACCATGGCCTTCAAATGCGCCGCCGACAGCATCGCCAACGGCGTGGCGGTGATCCACCAGGAGCTGCACCTGGTGCCGGAAATGACCGTCGCCGAAAACCTGTTCCTCGGGCATTTGCCGTCGCGGTTCGGCGTGGTCAATCGGGGCCTGCTGCGCCAGCAGGCCCTCGCTTGCCTCAAGGGCCTGGCGGATGAAATCGACCCGACCGAAAAGCTCGGCCGCCTGTCCCTGGGCCAGCGCCAACTGGTGGAAATCGCCAAGGCGCTGTCCCGTGGCGCGCATGTGATCGCGTTTGACGAACCCACCAGCAGCCTGTCGGCGCGGGAGATCGACCGCTTGATGGCGATCATCACGCGCCTGCGCGACGAGGGCAAAGTGGTGCTCTACGTGTCGCACCGCATGGAAGAAGTGTTCCGCATCTGCAACGCGGTGACGGTGTTCAAGGACGGCCGCTTCGTGCGCACCTTCGACGACATGAGCGCGCTGACCCATGACCAGTTGGTGACGTGCATGGTCGGGCGCGACATCCAGGACATCTACGATTACCGCCCGCGTGACCACGGCGAAGTGGCGTTGAAGGTCGACGGTTTACAAGGCCCCGGCTTGCGTGAACCGATCAGCTTTGACGTGCGCAAGGGCGAGATTCTCGGGCTGTTCGGCCTGGTCGGGGCAGGGCGCACCGAACTGTTGCGCCTGCTCAGCGGTTTAGAGCGCACCAGCGCCGGTCGCCTGGAGCTGTGCGGCGCGCCGCTGCAACTGCGCTCACCGCGCGATGCCATCGCCGCCGGGGTGCTGCTGTGCCCGGAAGACCGCAAAAAGGAAGGCATCATCCCGCTGTCCAGCGTCGCCGAGAACATCAACATCAGCGCCCGTGGCGCCCATTCGGCGTTCGGCTGGTTGTTGCGTGACGGCTGGGAAAAGGGCAACGCCGAGCACCAGATCAAGGCGATGAAGGTCAAGACGCCGAATGCCGAGCAGAAGATCATGTACCTCTCCGGCGGCAACCAACAGAAGGCCATTCTCGGCCGCTGGCTGTCGATGCCGATGAAGGTGCTGCTGCTTGACGAACCCACCCGCGGCATCGATATCGGCGCCAAGGCCGAGATCTACCAGATCATCCATACCCTGGCGGCAAGCGGGATTGCGGTGATCGTGGTGTCCAGCGATTTGATGGAAGTGATGGGCATCAGCGACCGCATCCTGGTGATGAGTGAAGGCGCCTTGACCGGCGAATTGACCCGCGCCGAAGCGGACGAAGCACGGCTGTTGCAACTGGCTCTCCCGCGTTCGCGGGCTTGATGAATTCGAGGTGAGTATGTCCGAGGTAAAAACTGCAAAGGGCTTCTGGCCGGGTTTCAACCAGCGCAAGTTCCTCGATGACTGGGTGATGTTGCTCGCGGCGCTGGGCATCTTTGTGCTCAGTGCGTTGTTTATCGACAACTTCCTTTCGCCGCTGAACATGCGCGGGCTGGGCCTGGCGGTTTCTACGGTGGGCATCGCCGCCTGCACCATGTTGTTCTGCCTGGCGTCGGGGCATTTCGACCTGTCGGTGGGCTCGGTAATCGCCTGCGCCGGCGTGGTGGCCGGCATCGTGATCCGCGACACCGACAGCGTGGTGCTCGGCGTGTCGGCCGCGTTGGCGATGGGCCTGGTGGTGGGGCTGATCAACGGCATCGTGATTGCCAAGCTGCGCATCAATGCGTTGATTGCGACGCTGGCGACCATGCAGATCGTGCGCGGCCTGGCCTACATCTTCTCCAATGGCAAGGCGGTGGGGGTGATGGATGAACGTTTCTTCGTGTTCGGCAACGGCCAACTGCTGGGTGTGCCGGTGCCGATCATCATCACCGTGCTGTGTTTTGTGTTCTTTGGCTGGCTGCTCAACTACACCACCTACGGGCGCAATACCATGGCCATTGGCGGCAACCAGGAAGCGGCGCTGCTGGCCGGGGTGAATGTGGATCGCACCAAGATCATCATCTTTGCCGTACACGGCTTGGTGGGTGCGTTGGCCGGGGTGATCCTCGCCTCGCGCATGACCTCGGGCCAACCGATGATTGGCCAGGGCTTCGAGCTGACGGTGATTTCGGCGTGCGTGCTGGGTGGGGTGTCGTTGAGCGGCGGGATCGGCATGATCCGGCATGTGATCGCCGGGGTGTTGATCCTGGCGATCATCGAGAATGCGATGAACCTGAAGAACATCGATACCTTTTACCAGTATGTGATTCGGGGCTCGATCTTGTTGTTGGCGGTGATCATCGATCGCATGAAACAACGCTAAGCCATGCCATGTGAGGACTAAATGTGGGAGCGGGCTTGCTCGCGAATGCGGTGGGCCAGCTAGCTCATCAGGTGACTGACACACCGCATTCGCGAGCAAGCCCGCTCCCACATTTTGATCTTCGCTGTGCTCAGGTTCAGCTTTTGCCATAATGCCCGCGCTTTCACACTTATAGGCCCGATATGCAGGAAAACGCCCACACCCCCGTCAAAGAAGCCGCCCCCACCGGCACCCAGACCCTGCTCCGTGGCCTGGGCGTGGTACAAGCGGTGGCGGCCGGTGCGCGGGATCTCAAAGAGATCGCCAAACGCATCGGCACCACCCGCAGCACCACCCACCGCCTGGCCAGTTGCCTGGTGGAGGAGCGCTACCTGCGCGTGGTGCCGCAAGTCGGTTACCTGCTGGGGCCCAAATTGATCGAGCTGGGTTTCCAGGCGCGTGAAGAGCTGCCGTTGGTGACGTTGGCGGTGCCGTACCTGGACGAATTGTCGGCGTTGACCGGGGACACCATCCACCTGGCCATCCGCGAGTACGACGACGTGCTCTACCTGCACAAGAACCCCGGCCGCAATGGCCCGGAAATGCGCTCGCGGGTCGGCCACCGCATGCCGCTGGCGCGTACGGGCATCGGCAAGGCATTGCTGTTGGATGATTCGGTCGAAGAGTGGCAGCGCCTGTACGACGTCAGCTTGCCGGCTGCAGGGAAAAGCCCGCAGTGGCCGCAGCACCCGGAGCAGTCCTGGGCCCAGTTCGAGCAGCGCATGCGTGAATACGTGGTGGGCGGTTATGCGTTCGACCTGGAAGACAACGAACCGTCGATCCGTTGTGTCGCGGCACCTGTGCGCGATGCCAGCCGGCGGATTATCGCCGGCATCAGCATCGCCAGTACCGTGCCCTACATGCCGCTGGAGAAAATGGCCGAGCTGATCCCTGTGATCAAACAGGTCGCAGCGCGGCTGTCAGCGGAGTTGGGCGCGAAGGCCTGATCAGGCCTTGAGGGTCGCCATGTCGATGACAAAGCGGTACTTCACATCGCCGGCGATCATGCGGCTGTAGGCTTCGTTGATGTTGCGGATGTCGAGCATTTCGATGTCGCAGCTGATGCCGTGTTCGGCGCAGAAATCCAGGACTTCCTGGGTTTCGGCAATGCCACCGATCAGCGAACCGGCCAGCACCTTGCGGCCCAGGATCAGCTTGGCGGCGTTGACCGGCGGGTCGACCGGCTCGATCAGGCCGACCAGGATGTGCACGCCGTCAAAGCGCAGCACGTCGAGGTAGGGGTTGAGGTCGTGCTGCACCGGGATGGTGTCCAGCAGGAAATCGAACTGCCCGGCAGCAGCTTGCATCTGCGCAGCGTCGGTGGACACGATCACGTGGTCGGCGCCCTGACGACGGCCTTCCTCGGCCTTGCTCGCCGAGCGGGTGAACAAGGTCACTTCGGCGCCGATCGCCTTTGCCAGCTTGATGCCCATGTGGCCGAGGCCGCCCATGCCCAATACGCCGACCTTGTCGCCAGCCTTGATGCCGTAGTGCTTGATCGGCGAGTACATGGTCACGCCGGCGCAGAGGATCGGCGCGGCGCTGGCCAGGTCGAGCCTGGCCGGGATCTTCACCACGAAGTGTTCGCTGACCACGATGCTGTCGGAGTAGCCACCCATGGTGTTGCTGCCGTCGACGCGGTCCGGGGTGGCGTAGGTCATGGTCGGGCCTTCGAGGCAGTATTGCTCCAGGTCCGACTTGCACGCGTCGCAGTGACGGCACGAGTCGACCATGCAGCCCACGCCGACCAGATCGCCGACTTTGTGCGCGGTGACGTTGGCGCCAACGGCGGTGACTTTGCCGACGATCTCGTGGCCGGGCATCAGCGGGTACACGGCGATGCCCCACTCGTTGCGTGCCTGGTGGATGTCGGAGTGGCACACGCCGCAGTACAGGATCTCGATGGCCACATCATCGACGCGCGGGCTGCGGCGCTGGAAGGACATGGGGGCGAGGGGAGTGGTGGCCGACTGGGCGGCATAACCGATGGCGGTGTACATGGGAAAAACCTCGCAAAAAGCAATGACAGGTGAGGCGGCGCATTCTCCGCGCCGGGCCTTGCAGCGGCCATGGCGATTGCTCCGAGTCTCATGCCTATTCGTCCGGAGGTGCCCCGGGTTTGGGTTTTTGTGTCGCCGGACCTGCGATGATGCGTTCATCCCTTTTTCGCGAAGTTTTTTGCCATGTTGTTGACTCGCCATCTTGATGCCAACGCCACGCTGGTTTCCTTGATTGAGGGGCTGACGCCCTGCGACGGTTTCTCGCCGACCCACCTGCCGGGCGTGAAGGTATTGCGCGCCAGCTGCGATGTGGCGCGCGGCCCGCAGATCTATGAGCCCAGCCTGATGTTCGTGGCCCAGGGCAGCAAAGTCGCCTACCTGGGCCCGCGCACGCTGGAGTATGGCGCCGGGCACTATTTGATCCAGGCCATGCCGGTGCCGTTCGAGTGCGAGACATTTGCCATGGCACCGGATGCGCCGCTCTACGGGGTGACGGTGGGCATCGACCGTGTGGTGCTGGGGGAGTTGGTGATGGCCATGGGCATTCAG
This sequence comes from Pseudomonas sp. RP-B7, assembly GCF_059803535.1. Taxonomy (NCBI): domain Bacteria; kingdom Pseudomonadati; phylum Pseudomonadota; class Gammaproteobacteria; order Pseudomonadales; family Pseudomonadaceae; genus Pseudomonas; species Pseudomonas sp. RP-B7. Next base: position 67,433 of record NZ_JAPFHC010000016.1, on the reverse strand, counting down.
GCCGGGCCGCCGCCGACGGCGCAGACGTTGGAGTCGATGAGTTCGGTGGTGCTGGATGACGCCATGCGTGGCTGCGTCGAACGGCTGCTGCAGTGCCTGCATGATCCGCTGGAAAGCCGGATCATGGGCCCGGCGCGGGTGCGTGAATTGTTGTTCACCGCGCTGCGCGGGCCGCAGGCCGATGTGTTGCGCGCCTTGGTGGAACAGCAGGGGCAGTTTTCGCGAATCGCCACGTCATTGAATCACCTGCACGCCCATTATGCCGAGCCGCTGAATATCGAGACATTGGCGGGGTATGCGCACATGAGTGCGTCGACGTTTCACGAGCATTTCAAGCGCTGCACCTTGTTGTCGCCGGTGCAGTACCTGAAGCGATTGCGCTTGTTGAAGGCGCAGCAGTTGCTGATGGTGGAAGGCATGGGGGTGGCGCAGGCGGCGCATAGCGTGGGGTATCAGAGTACGTCGCAGTTCAGTCGCGAGTACAAGCGCTACTTCGAGCGTAACCCCGGCGAGGAGCGCGTCGCCTAGATCTTACTGATTCAATGGGTCAATGTGGGAGCGGGCTTGCTCGCGAAAGCGGTTTGTCAGTCAAATATGCTCTAACTGACCCACCGCTTTCGCGAGCAAGCCCGCTCCCACATTTGACCGAGTTCCTGCCACAAAAAAGGCTCCCATTTGGGAGCCTCAGTTGGCGTTACATATTCGGGTAAGTCGGCCCACCCGCGCCTTCCGGCGTTACCCAGGTGATGTTCTGCGAAGGGTCCTTGATGTCACAGGTCTTGCAGTGCACGCAGTTCTGGGCGTTGATCTGGAAGCGCTTGGCGCCGTCTTCCTGGGTGATCACTTCATACACGCCCGCCGGGCAGTAGCGCTGCGCCGGTTCATCGTAGAGCGGCAGGTTGGTGCCGATCGGGATGCTCGGGTCTTTGAGCTTCAAGTGGCACGGCTGTTCTTCTTCATGGTTGGTACCGGAGATGAACACCGAGCTCAACTTGTCGAAGCTCAGCTTGCCGTCGGGTTTGGGGTAGTCGATCTTCTTGCTGTCCTTGGCCAGCTTGAGGCAGGCGTAGTCCGGCTTGGTGTCGTGCAGGGTGAACGGCATCTTGCCGCCGAGGATGTTCTGGTCGAACCAGTTGAAGCCGGCGCCGAGGATCGGGCCGAACTTGTGCATCGCCGGGCCGAAGTTGCGGCTGGCGAACAGTTCTTCGTAGAGCCAGCTGGACTTGAAGCTGTCGACGTAAGCGGTCAGTTCATCACCGCCTTCGGATTCGGCAAACAGGCGGTCGGCCACGGCGTCGGCGGCGAGCATGCCAGACTTCATCGCGGTGTGGCTGCCCTTGATCTTGGCCACGTTCATGGTGCCCAGGTCGCAGCCGATCAATGCGCCGCCCTTGAACACCATCTTCGGCAGCGAGTTGATGCCACCTTTGGCCAGGGCGCGGGCGCCGTAGCTGATGCGCTTGCCGCCTTCGAGGTACTGGGCCAGCACCGGGTGGTGCTTGAGGCGCTGGAACTCATCGAACGGCGACAGGAAGGTGTTGCTGTAGGACAGGTCGACGATCAGGCCGACGACCACCTGGTTGTTTTCCAGGTGATAGAGGAACGAACCGCCGGTGTTCTCGTTGCTCATGATGTCCAGCGGCCAACCGGCGGTGTGCACCACCAGGCCTGGTTGATGCTTGGCTGGGTCGATTTCCCAGATTTCCTTGAGGCCGATGCCGTAGTGCTGGGCGTCGGCGTCGCTGTCCAGGTTGAAGCGCTGGATCAGCTGCTTGCCGATGTGGCCACGGCAACCTTCGGCGAACAACGTGTACTTGCCACGCAGTTCCATGCCCGGGGTGTAGACGCCTTCTTTCGGGTTGCCTTCGCGGTCGACGCCGAGGTCGCCGGTGATGATCCCGCGTACCACGCCGTTTTCGTCGAACAGCGCTTCCTGGGCGGCGAAGCCTGGGTAGACTTCCACGCCCAGGTTCTCGGCCTGCTGGGCCAGCCAGCGGCACAGGTTGCCCAGGGAGATGATGTAGTTGCCTTCGTTGTGCATGGTCTTGGGCACAAAGAAGTCAGGAACCTTGGTGGAGGCTTCGGGGCTGCGCAGTACATAGATGTCATCGCGCACCACGGGGGTGTTGAGCGGGGCGCCGAGTTCTTTCCAGTCCGGGAACAATTCGTTCAGGGCGCGGGGTTCAAACACCGCACCGGAGAGAATATGTGCGCCCACTTCGGAGCCTTTCTCGACCACGCAGACGCTGATTTCCTTACCGGCTTCGGCGGCCTTCTGCTTCAGTCGGCAGGCGGCAGACAGGCCCGCCGGGCCAGCGCCGACGATGACCACGTCGAATTCCATGTATTCGCGTTCCACAGGTTATCTCCTACTCAAGGCTCAACAGGCTTTTTTTCTAATGGATGGAGGTTCGGTGTCGTCTGGCGCAAAGGCCTGACCCACCTTTCTCTCTAGGTGGCGCATTATATATAGACCACTGCGAGCGTCCAATACAAACGTTTGTTTGAATTGCCCGCAGGCTAGGTAAATCAAAGCAACGCGGCTTATGACTGGCTATTTTGCCGTATTGACCAGAATAGGCGTTCCGGTCAATATACGGTCGGTTTTGCGCTTACCGTAGGCAGACAGCAGGTTTCAAGAGCACGTCCAAAAGCAAGACAGGTGACGCGCGCCGAAACTCGGGCGCGCAGTTTACACGCTGCGATAAAGAATGACCTCTCAGTCACCACTGACGAACGGTCGTCATTTCCCGTGAGCAAGGTCATCCGCCGAAGTTTTTGGAGGTGCCCTTGTGTGCCGATGAGCATCAACCGCCAGGTTCGCCTAGGCGACTTTCTTTTCACCGGAGAGTAACGAGGAATCCATGAAGGTTCTTGTAGCTGTCAAACGCGTTGTCGATTACAACGTGAAAGTTCGCGTCAAGGCGGACAATTCCGGCGTCGATCTTGCTAACGTCAAGATGTCGATGAACCCGTTCTGTGAAATCGCCGTGGAAGAAGCCGTACGCCTGAAAGAGAAAGGCGTGGCAACTGAAATCGTCGTGGTTTCCATCGGCCCGACCACTGCTCAAGAGCAGCTGCGTACCGCCCTGGCACTGGGTGCCGACCGCGCCATCCTGGTCGAGTCCGCTGAAGAGCTGACCTCCCTGGCCGTGGCCAAGCTGCTCAAGGCTGTTGTCGACAAGGAACAGCCTCAGCTGGTGATCCTTGGCAAGCAAGCCATCGACAGCGACAACAACCAGACTGGCCAGATGCTGGCTGCACTGACCGGTTACGGCCAGGGCACCTTCGCGTCCAAAGTCGAAGTGAGCGGTGACAGCGTCGCTGTGACCCGTGAAATCGACGGCGGCGCCCAGACCGTTTCCCTGAAACTGCCGGCCATCGTCACCACCGACCTGCGTTTGAACGAGCCGCGCTACGCGTCCCTGCCAAACATCATGAAAGCCAAGAAGAAGCCTCTCGAAGTGCTGACTCCGGATGCTCTGGGCGTTTCCACCGCGTCCACCAACAAGACCGTCAAGGTTGAAGCACCGGCTGCACGCAGCGCGGGCATCAAGGTCAAGTCGGTCGCTGAACTGGTCGAGAAACTGAAAAACGAAGCGAAGGTAATCTGACAATGACTATCTTGGTAATCGCTGAACACGACAACAAGGTCGTGGCCCCGGCCACCCTGAACACCGTGGCTGCTGCCGCTAAAATCGGTGGCGATATTCACGTGCTGGTTGCAGGTCAGGGCGCTGGCGCCGTGGCTGAAGCCGCCGCGAAAATCGCTGGCGTGAGCAAGGTGCTGCTGGCCGACAACGCCGCGTACGCTCACCAGTTGCCGGAAAACGTTGCCCCTCTGGTTGCAGAGCTGGGCGCTGGCTACAGCCACATCCTGGCTGCCGCCACGTCCAACGGCAAAAACATCCTGCCACGCGTCGCCGCGCAGCTGGACGTTGACCAGATCTCCGAGATCGTTTCGGTTGAAAGCGCTGACACCTTCAAGCGCCCGATCTACGCCGGTAACGCCATTGCCACCGTGCAATCGACGGCCTCGGTGAAAGTCATCACCGTGCGTGCCACCGGTTTCGACCCGGTTGCCGCCGAAGGTGGTTCGGCTGCCGTTGAAGCCGTTGCAGTTGCCCACAACGCGGGTACTTCCAGCTTTGTTGGCGAAGAGCTGGCCAAGTCGGATCGTCCTGAGCTGACCGCTGCCAAGATCGTCGTCTCCGGCGGGCGTGGCATGCAGAACGGTGACAACTTCAAGCACCTGTATGCCCTGGCCGACAAGCTGGGCGCTGCGGTCGGCGCTTCCCGCGCGGCCGTCGATGCAGGTTTCGTACCCAACGACATGCAGGTCGGCCAGACCGGCAAGATCGTGGCGCCACAGCTGTACATCGCCGTCGGTATCTCCGGCGCGATCCAGCACCTGGCCGGCATGAAAGACTCCAAAGTGATCGTTGCGATCAACAAGGACGAAGAAGCGCCGATCTTCCAGGTAGCCGACTACGGTCTGGTGGCAGACTTGTTCGAAGCCGTACCCGAGCTGGAGAAGCTGGTCTAATCCAGTCGCTTCACTTATAAAGAGCCCGGTCCTTGTGACCGGGTTTTTTTTTGACTTGCTGGAGCACCTCGCCATGGAACTGCGCCCCTGGACCTTACTGCTGAGCCTCACGCTACTGCCAGGCCTGGCGCTGGCCGCCGGCAAGTGCGAGCGCCTGGTGATCACCGGCAGCCCCGACGCACCGCCTTTGCTCTGGCGCGACCCCCAAGACCCCACACGCCTGATCGGTGCCACCGCCGATGTGCTGCAACAAGTGGGCAAGGACCTCGGCCTGAAAATCGACCTGCTCTACGGCGGCAAACGCTCCCTGGCCCTGGACGAAGTGCGCAGCGGGCGCATGGACATCCTCGCCGACGCGCCGCTGAACCTGGGCGAGTTGGACACCCTCGATTACATCCATCCGGCACTGGTGCAGACCGACTACCTGGTCTGGACCCGCAAGGACTCGGCACTGGCCTACACCACCGCCGCTGACCTGCACGGCCACAAAGGTGCGGCCTCTGAGCGTGCACGGTTGAGCGCCGCCTTCGAAACGTTCGCCGGGCAGCAGCTCACCCTGCAACGCTTGCCGAGTCTGACGCCGGCGTTTCAGAAACTGCTGCTCGGGGAAGTGGACTACGTCCTTGCCGGTCGTTACTCCGGCATGGCCATGGCCCAGACCCTGGGGATGAGCAATGACTTGATTGCGCATGAGGTGCCCATCGATCAGCCCGGCCTGTACCTGGCGATTTCCCACAACTCTGCCTGCAATGATCCGTGGCTGCGCGGACAGCTGGCGAAAAAGATGACAGAATTGCCCGCGTCCGGTGTGGTGCAAGCGGCAACGCAGCGCAATCTCGAGCGCTGGAAAGCGCAATTGCAGCAACCTGTCGGCACTCCAGCAAAGTAAGGATTTTCAGTGACTCTTCGACCTCTTTTCGCGGCCCTCGCCGTTGTCGCTTTGGCGGGATGTGCGGCCGATCCTGCGCCGAATGAACAAATGCGCCTCACCCAGCAAGCCTTGGAACAAGCCAGCGCCGTGGGTGCCAACACCGATGAATCGCCCGAGTTGAAACTGGCCGAAGCCAAATTCGCCCGGGCCAAGGGCAGCATGGCCGACGAGTCCTACAAGAACGCCCGTATGCGCTCTGAGCAAGCCGAGCTGGACGCGCGCCTGGCCGAAGCCAAGGTGCTGACCCGCAAAAGCCAGGAACAGTTGAACGTGCTCAACACCCGCATCACACGCCTGCGCAAGCAGTTGCAGTTGGGGGAAGCCCAATGAGCCCGATGATCCGTGGTTTGAGTGGTGCGCTGCTGTTGGTTTCGGCGGTGTTGGGCGGTTGCGCCAGTCACCCTGATAGCGAGCAGGCTTTGCAGCAGGCGGGCAACGACTTCCAGAAGGTCAAGGAAGACGCCAACGTGCTGCGCTTTGCGCCCAAGGACGTGATCCGCGCCGGTGAATCCCTGGCCCGTGCCGACCGCCTGTCGAGCTACTGGGGCAGCGGCGCCGACGTCGCGCATTACGCCTATCTGAGCCAGCGTTACAGCGCGATTGCCCGCGAACACACCGAGCAGGCGCTCAATGCCGAGCGCGGTGCCAAGCTCGAGTTGGAGCGCCAGCGCCTGCAACTGGCCCTGCGTGAAAGCAAGCTGACCAGTGTGCAGCAACAGGGCAAATGGCTCGAAGAACAGATCGCCAGCCTGACCACCACCCAGACCGATCGTGGCTTGGTGATGACCCTGGGCGACGTGCTGTTCGATACCGGTGAAGCGGAACTGAAAAACTCCGCCAACCGCACCGTGCTGAAAATCGTGCAGTTCCTGCAACTGAACCCCAAGCGCGTGGTGCGTATCGAGGGTTACACCGACAGCACCGGCGGCGAGCAGGAAAACCTCAAGCTGTCCCGTGACCGTGCGCAATCGGTGGCCGATGTGCTGGTGGACCTGGGGATCGACGAAAAACGCATCCAGGTTGAAGGTTATGGTGACCAGTACCCGGTCGAAGCCAACGCTTCCGAGCGGGGCAGGGCGCAGAACCGGCGGGTAGAAATCGTGTTCTCCGACGAAAAAGGCCAGTTGGGCGCCGCCCGCTAGACGCCACACACAAATCCAAATGTGTAAGTGAGCTTGTGTGGGAGCGGGCTTGCCCGCGATTGCGGTAGGTCAGCCAGAGTTGTTTCTGCTGATACACCCCTATCGCGGGCAAGCCCGCTCCCACATTTTGTTTGGTGTACACCCAAAAGGCTCTTAAGCACCCTTACAGTTTTTACTGTCACTCCCGCCCGCGCTCGACTATTGTGGCAACTGTCCCCGTACACTTTTAAACTGTGCCGGTATGTTTCACACAAAAATAAAATACCCGTGAAATCGAGTGCTGCGTCATGACCAATCTGTTGCTCTACCAACGTATCGCCCAGCAACTGGCCGAGGACATCCGGCGCGGCGTCTATCAACCGGGCGAGCGTGTGCCTTCGGTGCGCAAGATGAGCTCCCAGCTCAACGTCAGCCACGCCACGGTGTTGCAGGCTTATGCCAACCTGGAAGACCAGGGGCTGATCCGCGCACGCCCGCAGTCGGGCTACTACGTGCACCAGACGCCGGCGCTCACCGCGCCAACGCCAGACATCGCCCGCGTCGAGCGCCCAGGGTTGGTCACCCGCAGTAGCATTATCCAACAGGTATTGGTCGAATCGCGCCGCGAAGGGGTGTTCCCGTTGGGCGCCGCCGTGCCGAGTGTCGATTACTTGCCGGTGCGCGCGTTGCACCAGCAGTTGGCCAAGGTCACGCGCTTCCAGAGCCCACGGGCGTTCAGCTACATGTTCAGCCCCGGTTTCGAGCCGCTGCGCCGCCAGGTGGCGATCCGCATGCGCGATGCGGGCGTGGTGGTCGACCCGTCCGAAGTGGTGATCACCCATGGCTGCGTCGATGCGCTGCAGATGTCGCTGCGCGTGCTGACCCGGCCTGGCGACCTGATCGCCGCTGAATCGCCGACGTATTACGGCTTGCTGCAACTGGCTGATCTGCTTGGCCTCAAGGTCATCGAGATCCCCAGTGATCCAGCCTCCGGCATGAGCCTGGAAGCCTTGCAACTGGCGGCCAACCAATGGTCGATCAAGGCCCTGGTGCTGACCACGCGCCTGAGCAATCCCCTCGGTGGCACCATGCCCGAGGAACGGCAAAAACAGTTGCTGCGCCTGGCGTCGGATTTCGATATTCAGATCGTCGAGGACGACATTTACGGCGAATTGATGTTTGAAGTCGGTCGCACCAAGGCCCTCAAGGCCTACGACCGCCTGGACCGGGTGATCTACTGCTCGAGCTTCTCCAAGACCCTGTCACCCGGCGTGCGGATCGGTTGGATGATTGCCGGCAAGTACCAGCAGGAAATCCAGCGCCTGCAGATGTTCAGCACCCATTCGGCGTGCAGCGTCACGCAGATGGGCGTTGCCGCGTACCTGGAGAACGGGGGCTATGATCGCCACCTGCGTTACATCCGCCAGGAGTACCGCAAGAACCTCAACGCCTTCCAGCTCGCCGTGCAGCAGTACTTCCCCGAAGGCACGCAGATGACCCGTCCCAGTGGTGGTTTTATCCTGTGGGTCAGTTTGCCGGGACGGGTCAATACCCAGGAACTGCACGTACGCGCCTTGCAACAAGGCATCAGCATTGCACCGGGGCTGATCTTCAGTAACACCGAGCAGTTCAACCACTGTATCCGTCTCAATTGCGGCACAGCGTGGAACCGCGAGGCAGAGCGGGCGCTGATGACGTTGGGGATGCTCGCCAGCCAACTTTGCCAGGAAACCGCCGCCGGCTTTTGAGCCCGGGAATAGGGACGTGACCGGCCGCTGGCCAATCACCGCGCTTGTCATGCTGCCCACAACAAGCGAGCATATGGCCCTCTGCCGTTAATGCTGTAGGCGATATGACCTGTATTTTTCGCGCTGTCTTGGTGATTGGCCTGTTAAGCCTGTGTAACGTCAGCACAGTGCTGGCGGCAGCACCTGTGACCCAGGGCAAGGTCACCGCCGGCGCCACGCAGAAGGCCCCGGCCAAAAAGGCCGTCGAGGCCAAGAAAAAAGCCGCTGCGGTGAAAAAGCGTACGACAAGCAAGTCGAAGTCGTCCCAGGAAGTTACCCAGACCAAATTGCCACCGGCACAGTTGGACCTGTCCCTGCCTTCGGACATGGTCAGGCACTTGCAACCCATCGGCACCATGCCCAAGCCCCAGAGCGTGCCCCTGCTGCCGCCGATGTTTGGCGAGAAACCGGCAGGCAACAGCGCCTTCCAGATCAACGGTCGCCTGCTCAGCAATGAGATGAAGCTGCAACTGCGCAACGAAGAGCGGCGTGACGTTGAAGGCGCGGCGTTGGAATTCGAGTTCAAGCAGTAAACTTTTCCTGCAAACGTGACGTGGCTCTTCGACCATGTGTCGGAGACTGGTCAGTCATTTTTGTTTTCTGCGAAAAACCCCTGTTAGACCATTTTAAAACGGCTGTTTAAGGGCGTACTCTAGCCCGGCCATCCACATTGAGTCGTCGAGGACCTGCCTGTCATGAATTGCCGTGAAGGCTGTGGCGCGTGCTGCATCGCCCCCTCCATCAGTTCGCCATTACCGGGAATGCCACAAGGCAAGCCGGCAGGCGAACGCTGCCTGCACCTGTCGGTCGAACAACTGTGCCTGCTGTTCGGGCAGCCGGAGCGGCCGGCGGTATGCAGTGATTTCAAGGCGGACATCGAGGTCTGCGGTACCGACCAGGCCGATGCGATCCGCTTGATCGGTTGGTGGGAGCAGATGACGGCGGCTTGATGGGCTTTACTATCGGAACTTCAACAATAAGGAATACAACAATGGGTTCGCTGAAACGAATGGCTGTGCTGTGCGGGTTTACGGTGTTGTTTGCTGCTACGGCCCAGGCTGAGGATTGGCAGGTCGCCAAAGATGAAGACGGGATCAAGGTGTCCTTGAGCGAAGTGGCCGGCTCCAAGTACAAGGCCTATCGCGGCGTGACCACGATCAAGGCGCCGGTGGCCAAGATCCAGGCACTGCAAGAAGACGTTGCGGGTGCCTGTGCCTGGATTCACGAGTGCAAATCGCAAAAACTGCTTAAGCAGGAAGGCGACAAGAGCTGGACCTACACCCAGTTCAAGGCTCCGTTCCCGGTCACCGACCGTGACTCCATCCTGGAGATCACCACCTCCAAGGCCGCTGACGGCACCCTGACGCGCAAGCTGCTGGAAGTGCCGACCTACCAGCCGGAAGTCAAAGGCTATGTGCGTGTGGCCCAGGTCGAGGGCTTCTGGAAACTGGTGCCCAAAGGCGACAACCTGACCGAAGTCACTTACCAGGTGCACACCGAGCCAGGCGGCAGCGTGCCATCGTGGTTGGCCAACAAATTCGTGGTGGATGCGCCGTTCAACACCTTGAAAGCCCTCAAGGACCACGCCGAGAAGTAAGCGCAACTGATCCGGTGCCTCCAGCCTTGAGTGGAACGTTTGGCGATCCCTCAAGGTCCAGATGGATGTGAGCCCACACATGGGCTTTATCGAGGAGGCACCGATGCAAACGTGGAACATTACCTTCGTTGATGATCACGGCGAGACTTCGGTGGAGCAGTTCACCTGCAATGAAAAGCCCAGCCTTGAAGAAGCTGCGCACATGATCCGCAACAAGCTGCTGCCGGTCGCCGCCGAACTCGATCTCAATGACCTTGAGGGGCGCCAGTCTGAGCCGACGGTCAAAATCCTCAAAGATCAGAACAGCATTCAAATCCTCGACATTTTGCCCGCCGCCTGAACATTGCGTGGTTGCCACTAAAGTGCCTCTGGTGGTGGTCAAAGCTTCGCGCTACTCTGCAAGCGAGATCAGCGAATGAATCGCTAAGGTCTGGTCTTGTCAGCTACATGCTTGTTTTCCAGCGGTGTTGTCATCGCCGTAGTCCATGCGCCAGTACGGCGTGGGCCTCGGGAAGCACGGAAAGTCTATCCATCGGTCAGAGGAGCACTTTTCATGAGCACAGCCTATCAAGAAGACATCAGCACCAACGTTCTGCGCCGCATGAAAGAAGGCGGCTTCGACTTCTCGCGTTTCCACCCCATTGAGTTCTACGCCATTTTCCCGGATGAGGAACGTGCGCGCAGGGCTGCGGGTGAGTTTCGTGGGGAATCCCTGAATGCCCAGGTCAGTGCGCGCGACGATGGCGCCTGGTATCTGGAACTGAGCAAAATCATGTTTGCCACCTACGACGGTATAGGAGACTTCGAACAGGACTTTGGGGCGGTGGTAGAGCCTCTGGGCGGGATTATCGAAGGATGGGGCGTCAAGCAGGAGGTGCGTGGGTTACCCATGTAGTTGTATGAAAAAACGCAGCGTATCGGCTGACCTTTGGGTCGGCCGATTTTGTTTGTGGCGTGGGAAAACTATTCTGAACTTGTGCGCCATTTTTCAGCACCAAAAAAAAGCCACCCAAGAAGGGTGGCCTAAAGGGAAGAGCGGTGTGCTGAAGGAGCGTGTTCAGCAGATGGGGCGATTATCCGCAGGCTTGGCCGGGCAGTGAAATCAACTCTGGCTATGCTGCTGATAGTCAAAGCCCGCATTGCGATGAAGCGCGCGACGGGACGGCGGGCATCTGGCTGCACCAGGACGGTGCGCTTGTGTCCTTGCTTTAATTCAACTCACTGATTTTTAAGTGTTTATGCCGCTGGCACGGGCCTTGCGATGGTTCTAGCGCCCGGGTGACAAGGAGTTCGGCATGATCCGCACTTATTACGATGAAATGTACGATGGGGCAGGCCAGGTCCGGCCTCATTACCGCGAGTTCGCCCGCTGGTTGGCCGAAACCCCAGATGATCTGTTGGCCCAGCGCCGGCGTGAAGCCGATTTGCTGTTTCACCGCGCCGGCATCACCTTCACCCTCTACGGTGACGAGCAGGGCACCGAGCGCTTGATTCCCTTCGACACCATCCCGCGCAGCATTCCGGCCAGCGAATGGCGGGTTGTCGAGCGTGGCTGCATCCAGCGGGTCAAGGCGCTGAACATGTTTCTCGCCGACCTGTACCACGATCAGCGCATCATCAAGGCCGGGATCATCCCCGCCGAGCAGGTGCTGGCCAACGAGCAATACCAGTTGGCAATGCAGGGCCTGGACCTGCACCGCGACCTGTATTCCCACATCTCCGGGGTCGATCTCGTGCGTGATGGCGACGGCACCTACTACGTGCTGGAAGACAACCTGCGCACACCGAGCGGCGTCAGTTATATGCTCGAAGACCGCAAGATGATGATGCGCCTGTTCCCCGAGCTGTTCGCCGCCCAACGCATCGCGCCCATCGACCATTACCCCAACCTGCTGCTCGACACCCTGAAAAGCTCCAGCCCCCTGGACAACCCCAGCGTGGTGGTGTTGACCCCGGGGCGCTTCAACAGCGCGTTTTTCGAACATGCCTTCCTGGCCCGGGAAATGGGCGTGGAACTGGTGGAAGGTGCCGACCTGTTCGTACGCGATGACCGCGTGTTCATGCGCACCACCGATGGCCCCAAGGCCGTGGACGTGATCTACCGCCGCCTCGACGACGCCTTCCTCGACCCGCTGGCGTTCAATCCGGACTCCATGCTCGGCGTGCCCGGCCTGCTGGCCGCGTACCGCTCCGGCAATGTCGTGCTGGCGAATGCCATCGGCACCGGGGTGGCGGATGACAAGTCGGTGTACCCATTCGTCACCGATATGATCCGTTTTTACCTGGACGAAGAACCTATCCTCAAGAACGTTCCTACCTTCCAGTGCCGTAAGCCCGACGAACTGTCCCACGTCCTGGCCAACCTGCCGGATCTGGTCGTGAAGGAAACCCAAGGCTCCGGTGGCTACGGCATGCTGGTCGGCCCTGCCTCCACCGCAGCGCAAATCGAGGCCTTCCGTGTACGTATCAAGGCCAAGCCCCACGCCTATATCGCGCAGCCAACCCTGTGTTTATCGACGTGCCCGACCTTTGTCGAAAACGGCATCGCGCCACGTCATATCGACCTGCGTCCGTTCGTCCTGTCCGGCAAGGAAACCCGTGTAGTGCCTGGCGGTTTGACCCGCGTGGCGCTGCGTGAGGGTTCGCTGGTGGTTAATTCGTCCCAGGGCGGTGGTACCAAAGACACCTGGGTGGTGGAGGACTGATGCCATGTTGAGTAGAACTGCCTCGGATTTGTATTGGATGTCGCGCTACCTGGAGCGCGCGGAAAACCTCGCGCGGATGCTGGATGTCAGCTATTCGCTGTCGCTGATGCCCCAGGACGGGCGCGGTGATGGCCTGCATGAACTGGCCATGCCGCTGTTGATTACCGGCACCCTGGATGACTACCGCGAGCGCCACGCTGAGCTGCACGCCGAACACCTGCTGCACTTCTTTGCCCTGGACGCGGCCAACCCGGCCAGCATCTACAGTTGCCTCGGCGCTGCGCGGGCCAGTGCCCATGCGGTGCGTGGGCGAATTACCGCCGACATGTGGGAAAACATCAACGCCACCTGGCTGGATATTCGCGACATTGCCCAGCAGGGCCTGAGCCGTTATGGCATGAGCCGCTTCTGTGAATGGGTCAAGGAGCGTTCCCACCTGTTCCGGGGCGCAACCTACGGCACCATCATGCGCAATGACGCCTTTCGCTTTATCCGCCTGGGCACGTTCATCGAGCGCGCCGACAACACCCTGCGCCTGCTCGACGCACGTTATGAAATGGCCGGCGACCAGGCTGCAGCGGTCACCGACGGTACGGCCCACGCCTACTATCAATGGAGCGCCTTGCTGCGTGCGCTGTCGTCGTTCGAGGCCTACACCGAGATCTATCGCGATGCGCCAGGCGCGCGACAAGTCGCCGAATTGTTGTTGCTGCGCGCCGATGTGCCACGTTCATTGCGCGCCTGCAGCGAAGAGATCGACCAGATCCTCGCCAGCCTGCCCGGCCTCAACGGCCGCCCGGCCCAGCGCCTGGCCGCCGAGATGGATGCGCGCCTGCGCTTTACCGCCATCGATGAAATCCTCGAGGAAGGCCTGCACGCCTGGCTGACCGACTTTATCCCCCTGGTGCGCCAGTTGGGCGACGCCATCTACAGCTCCTACCTGGAGGCCGCATGAGACTCTCCATCAGCCACGAAACCACCTACCACTATGAAGACCAGGTTCGCGCCAGCATTCAGTACCTGCGCCTTACGCCCCACGACAGCGAGCGTCAGAACGTCATCAGTTGGCAGCTCGACCTGCCGCGCCCGGTACGTGCGCAAGTGGACCCATTCGGCAACATCCTGCATGTGCTGACCCTGGACGAGCCCCATGACGCCATCATCATCGGTGCCCGTGGCCAGGTAGACATCGACGAACTGAGCGAGGCCGAACACGAGAGCCAATCGGCGTTCCCGTTCCTGCGCAGTACGCGCCTGACCGAGCCTGACGAGGCCCTGCGCGGGTTTGCCCTGCAACACTGCCATCAACGCCGCGACCGCAACGCGCTGATCGACTTGATGCACGCCCTCAACCACTCAATGGTCTACACACCCGGTGCCACCGAAGTCGACACCAGCGCCGCCGCAGCTTTCGCCGGCCGTGCTGGCGTATGCCAGGACCACGCCCATGCGTTCCTCGCCTGCGCCCGCAGCCTGGGGATTCCGGCGCGGTATGTGTCGGGGTATTTGTACAGCGAAGACAGTGCGCACCTGGCCAGCCATGCTTGGGCCGAAGCCTGGCTGGATGACGCGTGGTACAGCTTCGACGTGACCAACCAACTGGCGCGGCCCGAGCGGCATCTGAAGTTGGCGGTGGGCCTGGATTACCTCGACGCCTGCCCGGTACGCGGCATGCGCCGTGGCGGTGGGCATGAGCAGATGCATGCCAAGGTGTTCGTGGCGCCGACGCCGGTGATTGCTGTGCAGCAACAGTAGGCGAAGGCGATCAACGGTGGGAGCTGGCTTGTATGGGAGCCAGCTCCCACCGTTGATATATGTTGTACTCAGGGTTGTTGTTTACGCCCCGCCATGTGCTTCAAATATCCCACCAACAAATCCAACTCGCGGTCCGGTAACACACTGGCCGCAAACCCCGGCATCTTCGCCTGTGGCCAGTGCCTCAGGCTTTGCGGGTCACGGATATAGCGCTTGAGAAAGTCACCGCTGAAATATTCCGTGGGGTTGTAGGGAATGTTCAGATCCGGCCCCACCTGCGCGTCCCCGGCACCATTGAGCCGATGGCACGCCAGGCAGTTTTTCTGGAACAACGCAAAGCCTTGGTTGATCGGATCATCGGCGGCCAGTTCCGGGGCCGGCAACAGTGCCGGAAAACGCTCTGCGACGGTCTTCAACTGCTTGATCGCGCAGATCTGGAACGGCCACTGTTCCGGGCTGATATGCCCGGCTTGCGGGTCGGTCCACACCAGATAGAACGGCCCGGCACTCGGTTTGCCATCTGCCAGCGCCGGCCATGGCTGCGCCGGGTCCTCCACCGCCAGCCAGGCGCGGGCGCCGTGGGTTGCCAGCAAGGGCGCGGCCGTGAGTTCGGCGGCAAACCCGTCCAGGGCAACCGCTTGCAGATGGCTCTGTGCTGTGAGGCCCGGTAGGAGTGCTGCCAGCGGCACCGCGCGATAAGTCATGGTGCGCTTGTAGGAAACGTCATCGATGATCTGAATTGTTTTGACCGCCGGGTGTTTGAGCAATTCGGCGGTCTGCCAGGTCTTGCTGGTATGGTCCAGGTCGATGGTCAATTGCGCCGCCGTGACCGGCAGGGCCATGAACAGGGCGAGGAGGGCAAGGATCGATTTCAAGAGGAAGGCCTGCTGCAAAGTGGCGATGGCGCTCACGATACCGGAAAAATCCAGGCAAAAAGACAGCCCCCGCAACAGGATTGCTATTGGCAATGTCCCGGCAGGTGCTGCCAAAAACTGCAGTCCTGATGCTGTGTATACGCGCAGTGCGGGTGTTTAAGGGTTACCCAATGATCTTGGTCAGGTTGGGTAGGATCAGAATCAGTGTGGTGGCGAACAGAATAAGTCCCGCCTGACGTACTTTCGAGTGCTTGAACATGGCTGACTGCCTTTTTTTGTTATTCCTGAGCGTCAAATACGTGCCGTTTTATCGCAGTATGACGGTATGACGTGTCGCTTTTCTTACAGTTGCTCCAGCAAAACCCGGCAGCAACCTCCTACTGATTCAACCTTAGAGCCCTCGTTCTGCGTGGCTTAGATCCATTTCATATCAGCTCATCAGTATTCGCGCTAAAAACGGCATGAGGCCTAACGCCATCTTGGCGCCAGACCGTTGGCTAGACAGCTAAAACGATTAATCAGCGGATTGCCCCGGCGACCTACCGTTCGTCCGAGCGAGGGGGTCAAAAGCAATGAGCGCATCCGTCATTGAAACCGTGTCAATCGGGCCTAAGGTAGGGGCACACAGGTACAGCGGTTCGAGGACGTCATGACCCAAGCTTTGATCTTTGATGCGATACGCACGCCCCGGGGCAAAGGCAAGGCTGACGGCGCCTTGTACAGCGTCAAGCCGGTGACCTTGGTGGCCGGCTTGCTCACCGCACTGGCCCGGCGCAACGACCTCGACACCCAGCAGGTGGATGACATCGTGCTGGGCTGTGTGACCCCGGTGGGCGACCAGGGCGCCGACATCGCCAAGACCGCCGCGTTGGTGGCGGACTGGGACGTCAGCGTCGCCGGTGTACAGGTCAACCGCTTCTGCGCCTCGGGCCTGGAAGCGGTGAACCTCGGCGCGATGAAAGTGCGTTCCGGTTTTGAAGACCTGGTGGTGGTCGGCGGCGTCGAGTCCATGTCCCGCGTGCCCATGGGCAGCGATGGCGGTGCCTGGGTGCTGGACCCGCACACCAACCTGCACAGCCATTTCACCCCGCAAGGTATCGGCGCGGACCTGATCGCCACCCTGGAAGGCTTTACACGCCAGGATGTCGACACCTTTGCCCTACACTCGCAGCAGAAAGCGGCGAGGGCGCGTGCCGACGGTTCCTTCAACAAGTCGCTGGTCGCGGTGCAGGACCAGAACGGCATCGTGCTGCTGGACCACGATGAATTCATTCGTGGCGATTCCACGCTCGAAGGGCTGGGCAAGCTCAAGCCGAGCTTCGAGATGATCGGGCAGATGGGCTTTGATGCCACGGCGCTGCGGGTCTACAGCCATGTCGAACGCATCCAGCACGTACACACACCGGGAAACAGTTCCGGGATTGTCGATGGCGCCGCGTTGGTGTTGATCGGCTCCGAGGCCAAGGGCCGCGAACTGCGCCTGCAACCGCGGGCGCGCATTGTCGCCACGGCGGTGACAAGCACCGACCCGACCATCATGCTCACCGGCCCCGCGCCGGCGACACGCAAGGCCCTGGCCAAGGCCGGCTTGCGCGTCGAGGACATCGACCTGTTCGAGGTCAACGAAGCGTTTGCTTCTGTGGTGCTCAAATTCATCAAGGACATGCGTATCGACGCCGCCCGGGTCAACGTCAACGGCGGCTCCATCGCCATGGGCCACCCGTTGGGCGCCACCGGCTGCGCCATCCTCGGCACCTTGCTCGACGAACTGGAAGCACGCCAGCAGCGTTACGGCCTGGCCACCCTGTGTGTCGGCGGCGGCATGGGTATCGCCACCATCATCGAACGGCTCTGAGCCCAAGGAATCCAGCATGACCCAAGCCATTCGTTACGAAAAAGGCCAGGACCAGATCGTGGTGCTGACCCTCGACATGCCCGGCCAGAGCGCCAACACCATGAATGGCGCGTACCGCGAGGCCATGGCGGCCAGCGTTGCGCGTCTGGAGGCGGAGATAGACACGCTGGCCGGCGTGGTCATCACCTCGGCGAAAAAGACCTTTTTCGCCGGCGGCGACCTCAATGAACTGATCAAGGTCGACAAGGCCCAGGCCAAGGATTTCCATGACGGCGTATTGCTGCTCAAGGCGCAACTGCGCCGCCTGGAAACCCTTGGCAAGCCGGTGGTGGCCGCGATCAACGGCGCCGCCCTGGGCGGCGGCTGGGAGATTTGCCTGGCGTGTCATTACCGGGTCGCGCTGGACGACAAATCCGTGCAGCTCGGCCTGCCGGAGGTGACCCTGGGCCTGCTGCCGGGTGGCGGCGGGGTGGTGCGCATGGTGCGCATGCTGGGACTGGAAAAGGCCTTGCCGTACTTGCTGGAGGGCAAAAAAATCCGCCCGCAACCGGCGTTGCAGGCCGGTTTGATCAACGAGCTGGCGGCGGATCGCGATGAGCTGCTGGCCAAGTCCCGCGCCTGGATTCTTGCCAACCCCGAGGCCCGGCAGCCGTGGGACAACAAGGGCTATCAGCTCCCCGGTGGCACGCCGTCGAACCCGAAAGTGGCGCAGATGCTGGCAATCGCCCCGTCGATCTTGCGCAGCAAAACCCAAGGCTGTTTCCCGGCACCGGAGAAGATCCTGTGTGCCGCCGTTGAGGGCGCCCAGGTCGATTTCGACACCGCGCACCTGATCGAAACCCGCTACTTCACCGAGCTGGTCACCGGACAAGTGGCGAAAAACATGATCGGCACGTTCTGGTTCCAGCTCAACGAGATCAATGCGGGCAGCTCCCGTCCCCACGGTTTTGCGCCGTACGTCACGCGCAAAGTCGGGGTGCTCGGCGCGGGCATGATGGGCGCGGGCATCGCCTATGCGAGTGCCTGCGCGGGTATCGAGGTGGTGCTCAAGGACATCAACCCGGCGGCCGCCGAAAAGGGCAAGGCGCACTCGGCGGCGTTGCTCGACAAGAAAGTCAGCCGTGGGCAATTGAGCGCCGAACAGCGGGAAACCACCCTGGCGCGCATTCATCCTACGGACTCGGACGCCGACCTGGCGGGCTGCGATTTGATCATCGAGGCGGTGTTCGAAGACCGCGAACTCAAGGCCAAGGTGTCCGCCGCCGCCCAGCGCGTGGTGGGGGCCGACGCGGTGATCGCCTCCAACACCTCGACCTTGCCGATCAGCGGGTTGGCCACGGCCGTGCCGGACCAAGGCAAGTTCATCGGCCTGCATTTCTTCAGCCCGGTGGACAAGATGCCCCTGGTGGAAATCATCAAGGGCGTCCACACCTCGGACGAAACCCTGGCCCGAGGTTTCGACTTCGTACTGCAAATCAAGAAAACCCCGATCGTGGTCAACGACAGTCGCGGTTTCTTCACTTCCCGGGTGTTCGGCACCTTTACCAACGAAGGTATCGCCATGCTCGGCGAAGGCGTGGCGGCGCCGATGATCGAGACCGAAGCGCGCAAGGCCGGCATGCCGGTGGGGCCGTTGGCGGTGTCGGATGAAGTATCCCTCAGCCTGATGAGCCATATCCGACAGCAGGCGGCCAAGGATCTGCTCGCAGAAGGCAAGGCTGTGCCGCAGCACCCGGCGACGTTGGTGATTGATCTGTTGGTCAATGAATACAAACGCGGAGGCAAGGCGGCGGGGGGTGGGTTTTACGAGTATCCGAGCGGCGCGCAGAAATTCCTGTGGCCGGAGCTGAAAAGCCGCTTTGAACTGCCCGACCAACGCATCTCGCCGCAGGATGTGCGCGACCGCCTGCTGTTTATCCAGGCCATCGAAACCGTGCGCTGCGTGGAGGAGGGTGTATTGCGATCGACGGCGGATGCCAACGTCGGTTCGATCTTCGGCATCGGCTTTGCCGCGTGGACTGGCGGCGCATTGCAGTTTATCAATCAGTACGGCTTGAACGATTTCATCGCCCGCGCCCGCTACCTGGCGCAGCAGTATGGCGAGCGCTTCACGCCACCGGCGTTGCTGCTGGAAAAAGCCGCGCAGGGCGCATCTTTCTAGGCGTTCACACGGCTCAGACTGTGAGAGAGGGACTTGCTTTGCAGGTGGGTTTCGAGGCAGGCTTGGGTGTGCATTATTCCCATCACCGTGTCAGGTATTTTTTATGTCGCTACGCGTCTGCATTCTGGAAACCGATGTCCTGCGCCCGGAGTTGGTGGATCAATATCAGGGGTATGGGCAGATGTTCCAGCGTCTGTTTTCCCAGCAGCCGATTGCGGCCGAGTTCGTCGTATACAACGTGATGAACGGCGAATACCCGGACGACAGCGAGCAGTTCGACGCTTACCTCGTCACCGGCAGCAAGGCTGACTCCTTCGGCACCGACCCTTGGATCGAGAGACTGCGGGCGTACCTGCTCAACCGCTATGAGCGTGGCGACAAATTGCTGGGCATCTGCTTTGGCCACCAACTGCTGGCGCTATTGCTGGGCGGCAAGAGTGAGCGCGCAAGCCAGGGCTGGGGTGTGGGCATCCACAACTACAAGATGGCTGCCAAGGCGCCGTGGATGAGCCCACGGGTGGAAGAGCTGACGCTGCTGATCAGCCACCAGGACCAAGTCACCGCGCTACCGGAAA
Source organism: Pseudomonas sp. RP-B7 (assembly GCF_059803535.1). Classification (NCBI taxonomy): domain Bacteria; kingdom Pseudomonadati; phylum Pseudomonadota; class Gammaproteobacteria; order Pseudomonadales; family Pseudomonadaceae; genus Pseudomonas; species Pseudomonas sp. RP-B7. The sequence goes on along the minus strand of NZ_JAPFHC010000016.1, from coordinate 47,525 downwards.
ACGCCACCGTCATCGCCTCCAGCGATTTCTGCCCGTTTGCCGCGTACCACATCAACGACCAGGTGCTGTGCTTCCAGGGCCACCCGGAATTCATCCACGATTACTCCCGCGCCTTGCTGGATATTCGCCAGCAGAACCTCGGTGAGAAAATCTACAACAGCGGCGTGGCCAGCCTGGAACATGACCACCACGGCGTGACCGTGGCGGAGTGGATGATGCGTTTTGTCGCGCACAAGCCTGACGCAGCGGCTTAAAGCCAGCCCGAACGTTTGAAGCTGGCCCACAAGCCGGTGCAGCCCAATGCGATAAACCCGAGCACTGCAAAATAGCCGTAGTGCCATTGCAGCTCGGGCATGTTCTGGAAGTTCATCCCATAAATCCCCGCCACCGCCGTGGGGAACGCGAGGATCGCCGCCCACGCGGCGAACTTGCGCTGCACCACACTTTGGCGCGACGCCTCCAGCAACACACCGATCTCGATGGTCTGGCTGGCGATGTCGCGCAGGGTGGTGAGGTCTTCCATCTGGCGTGTCACGTGGATCTGCACGTCACGGAAATACGGGCGCATATTCTTGTCGATGAACGGGAAGCTCAGCTTCTGCAGTTCCTGGCTGATCTCCACCATCGGCGCCACATAGCGCTTGAGCCGCAGCACGTCGCGACGCAGGCCGTGAAGGTTCTGGATGTCGCGCTCATTCAAAGAACTGCACAGCACGTTGCGCTCCAACTCATCGATCTCGGCATGGATCGCTTCGCTCACGGGCTGGTAGTTTTCGGTGACGAAATCCAGCAGCGCATACAGTACGAAATCTTCCCCGTGTTCCAGCAGCAACGGCCGCGCCTCACAACGCTGGCGCACAAAGCCGTAGGACGCCGAATGACCGTTGCGTGCCGTGATGATGTAGCCGTTACCGGCAAAGATATGGGTTTCGATAAACACCAGCTTGCCGTTCTCGCGCACCGGCGAGTACGTGACGATAAACAGTGCATCGCCGAACGTCTCCAGCTTCGGCCGGCTGTGTTTTTCCAGGGCGTCTTCGATGGCCAGTTCATGCAGGTTGAACTGGCGTTGCAGGTTGGCCAGCTCTTGGGCGTTGGGTTCTTCCAGGCCGATCCAGACAAAGTGGCCGGGTTTGGCGGCCCAGGCCGCGCCTTCGTCGAGGGTAATGTCAGTAACTTTCTTACCGGCGCTGTAGACAGCGGCCGCAACAACTCTACCCATGGTGCTGATCACTTCTTATTAGGAGGACAGGTGTTGGGCAGCTTAGCCCGAAAGGCGTTCCATTGTGGGAACACAAGCCTGTAATGCTTGCTCGCGCTGGGGCGCCAAGCGCTCCCAAGACATCCTCACCCCCGCACCCACTCAAGATCCATCTGCGCAATACAAGCCTCCATCTGCACCTGACACGCCTGCATCAACCTCGGCACGTCATCCACCGTCATGCCAACCGTAGGAATCGGCGGCAACGAGCGTATGAGCACATCACCACTGTTCCAGCGATTCAGGCGCATCTGCGTGACGTAATTGTTCACGCACACCTGCACGATCGGCACACCGGCGGCAATTGCCATATGGAACGCGCCCTTCTTGAACGGCAGCAAACCCTTGCCCAGGTTGCGCGTGCCTTCCGGGAACACCCAGATCGACGTGTCCTTGTGTTGCAACGTATCGGTGGTGGTGAGCATCGCCCGGCGCGCCTTGTGCGCATTGCCCCGGTCGATCAGCACATTGCCCGCCAGCCAGAACAGCTGGCCGAACAATGGCACCCATTTCAGGCTTTTCTTGGCGATACACACAGTGCGATGGGGCACCACGTTGCCAAACACAAACAGGTCATAGTTGGACTGATGGTTGGCGATGATCACACAGCCGCTGGGCTTGTTTCGCAACGAGTCCACGTCGGCCTTGAGGTTCAGCCCCAGAATCCACATGGCCGGCAGTGCGTATAAACGTGCGCACAGGCGACTGTTGTCCGGGTTGAACGGTCGGCAGATCCCGACGAGCACGCCCAGCCCACCGGCGAGCATAAAATGCAGGCCCATCAACAACATACGCAGCAGAAAAAGCATCGACACGGCCTATCGGGACAAAAGGTGGCGCAGTGTACGGATGTGCACTGTATTCGGCAATTACCCCTGTAGAGGTAGGAGATAGGCGATGTTTAAGTACATGTTTCAACATGTGCCAGCAGTGGCCGGCTAGAGCGGCTAGGGAAGTTTCGAGTTTGTGTGTAAGAAAAAGCCCGACTCAAGGTCGGGCTCTGGTGTGGCGGATGTAAGGCTTAACTCAGAATATGGCCCTGATCCTGGATGATGGCGTCATCCAGGGCGTCCAGCAGCGCCTTACGCACCTTCAACTTGGTGTGCTTGTGGGCGTTCATGTTGATCTTCTTCAACTGCCGTGCCGCTTCCAGGGCGGCAGCGTGCAGCTCTTCAGGCGCCACCACCTTGTCAAGGAAGCCAGCCTGCAACGCGCCTTGCGGGTCAAACATCTCGGCATTGATCACCGAGCGATGAAACGCCGACTTGCGCAGGCGATCCCGCGCCAACTCGATCCCGGCGTGGTGCATGGTCATGCCGATCGCCACTTCATTCAGGCCAATGCTGAACGGGCCCTCGACCCCAATCCGATAATCCGCCGACAACAGCAGGAACGCGCCCTTGGCCACCGCATGCCCAGGGCACGCCACGATCACCGGGAACGGATGCGACAACAGACGGCGCGCCAACGTCGAGCCCGACGTCACCAGACCGATGGCTTCTTTAGGGCCGGCCGTCATCACCTTCAAATCATAACCACCCGACAAAATCCCCGGCGTCCCGGTGATGATCACCACCGCCCGATCCTTCTCGGCCTGATCCAGTGCCGCATTAAACGCACTGACCACATCCGGAGAAATGGCATTCACCTTGCCGTTGCTCAACGTCAGGGTCGCGATACCGTCTTCGAGGTGGTAAGTAATCAACTCACTCATGACGCGGTTCCTTGTATGACTTGTTATAGATAGGCTGTTTATAGAAACGCATCCCCAAACGTTACCCACCCCACCCGCCCCGGTAAAGCGCCATGACTGACTACCCAGTCAGACTTTTCCCGCCCACCCAGCGGCGGACGGCCTAGGGCAGGGCACGACAGCCGCCCCAGACACCCGCCGACGGTGCCTGAGAATGGCAGAAACACCACCCCTTGCCGGGCATGCAATGGCATATCCCGCTAAGCGCATGAAAATTCTGAAAAAAACCTTTGCCATCGGAAAGGCTTTCGACTACATTAGCGCGCCTCGACAGACTGAACTGGTTTGACGAGATACGGTGAAGTGTCCGAGTGGCTTAAGGAGCACGCCTGGAAAGTGTGTATACAAGAAATTGTATCGAGAGTTCGAATCTCTCCTTCACCGCCACATTAAGTAAACACAAACCCCTGATTTTCCTAGAGAAAGTCGGGGGTTTGTGGTTTTTGGTGTCTGAAAAATGGCCATATGGGACAGATCTGGGACAGATGGGGGCCTGGCTTAAGAATGAGCCCCATCTCGTCTGCTGCTCTGCCGACTATAGATATGCAGGAGTAGCCCAAATGGGCGGCAACAGAACAAAGCATAGATAAAGCAACGTTCGCCCACGCAGCTAAGAAATGGGTGGTTACTTCCGTCTATTTCACGCTAGAAATAGTAGGGCTTTCACTAGAGAGCGTGCTTTGCAGACCTGTAATAAAGCACGATCCCCCCTACACAGCCGAGTTTGACAAGTGCTATCGTTATGCCTTCATGCGCTAGGCGTCAAAAATACCGAAATAATTGCATAAGCTAGGCTGCTTACAGAGAAAGCACCTATAGCTGTGAAAGCCGAAGCTTCATATTTTAAAGGATTAATTTGTGCAAGAAATACTGACAGTCAAGAATTTCGTAGTTATCAAGAAAGCCGAAATTGAACTAAAGAAAATAAACATAATTATTGGTCCTCAAGCCAATGGCAAAAGTTTATTGGCTAAGCTCACTTATTTTTTCAAGAGTATTCCTGCTATTTTTATTGAAAGCATTCGATCCTTAGATAGCAAAAGGGAACTGGATGCTGGAATACTTAGTCAGTTTGAGTCGAGATTTCCACGTTACTCTTGGGATGGCACTAGCTTTACAATACAGTACGTGGCGGGGGAGTTTACGTTTGTTATTGAAGGGAAAGCTTCTAAAAAGGGCAAAACCCAGTTAAAGCTGAGTTACCCTGAAGCCCTTCTGAAGTTATTTAATTCTAAGAAAATTTCTTATAAGAGAAAAAGGGAAGGCCCCCAGTCTGATGATCCATTTATGGATGATTGGAGGATTATGAATAAATATGTTACAGGTCCGCTTCAGGCAGAATATGACTTTTTCAAGGGTCAGCCTATTTTTATTCCCGCTAGTCGAAGTTTTTTTGCAAACTTACAGAAGAATATATTTACTTTTCTTGCGTCAAGTTTAGAGATTGACCTGTTTTTAAAAGACTTCGGGCGGATGTATGAGCAATCTAAACGTTTTTACACTGACCCTTATCTAGTGAAAAGATCGCTTCCTGTAATTGAACGTCATAAGGATCTTGTTGAATCTATTATGAGCGGGACTTATAAGTACGAAGATGATCAAGATTGGCTTATATCGAAGGGACGTAAAATAAATCTGGCAAATGCCTCGTCGGGTCAGCAAGAATCATTGCCAATGCTTCTCGTATTAATGATATGGCCCTCTTTGAGGGGCAGCGAACCCAATGATATGTATTTCATTGAGGAACCGGAAGCCCACCTTTTCCCTACGTCTCAGAGTCGTGTTGTATCGCTGCTCTCCAGAATTCAGCATGATTGCTCCAGCAGCTTCTTTATTACTTCCCACAGCCCTTACATACTCTCTGCTTTTAATAATTTGATCCTTGCTCAGGATACAATAGAGTTGGGGCGGATCTCTATTGATGAGTTCATAAAGGTTAATGGTCCAAGTCAGCCGATTAAGTTTGAGGATGTCTCGGCTTATACTATAGATAATGGTGTGTCCAATCCTATTGCCGATCCTGAGTATCGGATGATTGGTGCTGATATGTTAGATGGCATATCAGAGCATTTCGAGAGGGTTATGAATACCTTGTTGAGTAGCGAGGCAGAGCAATGAACTATATGCTTTGCACTACCACGACGACTGACCCAATAATTGTTTTTAGTGAAAATAGAAGCCGTATTTCTGTATTGAATAATAATCGTATTGAGGTTCAAAAAATTCAGGTGGATGGTTGTCTTATTGATGCTCAGTTGGAAAAGTGTGACTGGCTATTTTGCTACGAAGATAACACAAAAAAAGCGGTGTTTATTGAGCTTAAAGGATGCGACTTGGATAAGGCTATTTCGCAGCTGAGGTCAACTATTGCTCACACGAGAGCAAACTACTCTGCATATAGGAAAGAGTGTTACGCCATCACCACTAGAGTTCCTAAGCACGGTGCGTCAACGAGAAAGCGTAGTATCGATTTTTTCAATCAAACAGGTGCGACACTCTCCATCAAAAATTCTCCATACAGTATTAGCATTTAGTGTATTAATTTTTAGGGGTGGGGGCACTTCTTACGTTCACGTTTGGACGAAAGAGTGCCGTGAGAAGTCAATAACCTACCCCTAAATCTTCAACGCAAGCTGCAACATCCCTACCATATCCGGCCCGTCCTCATTGATCCACGTCCCATAGTGCTGACGAATCATATTCCCGTTCGTATGTCCCATCTGTTCAGCGATCCAGTCGATTGACGCTATCCCCGTGGTCAGCAACTGACTGGCGTACGTGTGCCGGCACTGGCCAGGTCCGCGATAACGGACCCCTGCCGCGAGCAGGTGAGCCTTGAAAAACCTATCCCTAACCACGAAGTCGCTGACGTGCGGCAAACCGCTTTTCGTGTTCAAGAAGACAAAGTGCAGCTTGTGCTGCCGTATCGTCTTGTTGTCCCGCTCGACAATATCGACGGTTTCCGCCTTTCTTTTCCGATTCAGTGCATCGATCTTCCGCAACGCATCCCACGCCGGGGCGAGCAGGCGAACCTTGCGCGTCGATCGCCGGGTTTTCGTTACACGGTAAGCCCCACGTACCTTGGATCTACGGAACGTCACCGTGCCTTGCTCCAGGTCTACATCCTCCCAAGCAAGGGCTATGGTCTCGGATACCCGGGGGCCGGCCCATATCATGAATTGAACCATCAACAGCTCTTGCGTGCGGCTGGTGTGGGTTTCCAGGATCTGTTTGATTTCCGCCCTGGTGAATGGGTCGGGTGCCTCGGGATCTGGCAGTCGCACCATTAAACCCTCAGTCGGGTCGTGCGCCACTTTCATCCTGGTGCGATACAACCTGAACACCTAGCGTACGTTGCTGATGATGTCGCGGATGGCCTTGTTTTTGAGTGTTTTCGACAGTGTTACCTGTATCCATTCCTGCAGGTCCAGGTGGTCGATATTGTGGATCTGTATCTTCCCCCAGCGCGGCCGGACATGAACCTCTGCCTTGTTGGCGTAACCCCGATAGCTGGCCTAGGCAACAATGCCGAGCTGGGCCGTGCGTTGCTCGCCGGCGACACTCCGGGGCATGAGTGGGTGATCTGTGCCGGCCCGCTGCTGGTGGGATCTGAGCAGGGCCTGAGCTTCGTTCGTGAATTGGTGGGCCTATGACGCTACTTCTCGACGGTGAGCAGGTACGCGGGAAAAACCTCAAGGTCACGGGCAATCTGCGCATCGAGAGCGACGATCTGTCAGGGCAGACCAGCAACACCGACAAGGGGCACAAGGGCTTCAAACCCAAGACCCTGACCGTCAGCCTGACGATTCCTTTTGTTGACCAGGTGCAACTGCGCGACCTGATGCGCCTGGTGGAGGCGACCGCCGGCGGTGGCCAGCTCAAGACGTACCGCATCGTCAACGACACCGCTGCCGCGTTCGGCATGCGCCAGGTGACGTTCACCGAAGGCGTGAGCGCCCGAGAGGACGACAACCTGCGCGCCTGGCTGATCCAGTTCACCCTGACTGAAAAGCTGTCGAACCCGGAGAAAGTCGAAGGCCGGCGATCGGGCAACGTGGTTACCGCGCAGTCCGGCCCGGGCGGGCCAGTAGGTGGCGCCGGCGGCGTAGGTGGCGATTCCAGCGGGAGCCCCGAGGAACTGACCGGCTTTGAAGCCACCCTGAAAAAGGTGGACGGCTGGCTGGGCGGGAGTGACAAGCCATGAAGCTACACAAGGAACTGACCATAAACGGGCAGCCTTATGTCCTGGTCAAAAACGAAGTCCGGCTGGATGCGAAAAGCCCCGGCCGGGCGACGTTCACCATTCAGGCCACGGCGCCGGTCAAGGGCCTGGTAACGCTCGATATTGGCTACAACGGCAACACGCTGCAGCGACACTTCATTGGCTACGTTGAACGCTCCACCACGGCCAGCAGCACCCAGCAGGTGCTGTTCTGTCGCGAGCTGGCGGCGATCCTGGCCAACCCGCTGCCGTTGAACCTGCGTCACGTCGACCTGCGCGCCGTCCTGGTCGAGATCAGCCAGCACACCGGGTTACGCTTTCGCGTGCCGGACAAGCCCTACGCCGGGGTCAAGGCGCCGTTTTTCTACAGCCTGGCGGCCGGTTACCAAGCCATGGATAGCCTGGCCCGTGTTTTCAATATCCCCGACTTCATCTGGCAGCAGCAAGGTGACGGCGAAGTGTTCGTGGGCAGTTGGGCCGACAGCTTCTTTGGCGTTCGTTCGCCGCTGCAACTGCCGGTGGAACTGTTCGACGACTACCAGGGCAACCAAAGCGCGATGATTGCAGCCCTTCCCGGGTTGCGACCAGGTGCAACGATCAACCACGGCGAGCGCATCACCAGTGTGGCGCTCATCGACAACCAGATGGCCATCCGATGGACGACGCAATCCGCCGCAGCGTAGAACGACAATTCCCCGAACTTACCGGCGGTTACCACCTGCCACGCTTTGCCCGGGTTGTCGCCGTGGCCGACGCCCCGGCCGGCGCCGGGATCTGCGACGACTTCCGGCCGCGCTACGCGGTGGACATCGAGGTCATGGGGCCGGATGGCGAGCCAGACAGCAAGCTGCCGATCCTGGCCGGCGTGCCGTTGCCACTGCCCACCGGCGGCGAGGAAATGGGCATTTACGCGTTCCCCGAAGAAGGCACCCAGGTCGTGGTGTGCTTTGCCTATGGCCTGCCGCACAAGCCCTACATCCAGACGATCCTGCCCCGCGGGCTGAGCATGCCCAGCGTGCCGAAGGGTGACCAGGTGTGGCAGCACAGCGAAGCCTGCCAGCAGCGTGTGGACGCTGACGGCAACTGGCTGCGCCAGACTGACGGCAAGATCCGCGACAAGGCGATCGAGCGGGAAGTGGAGGCGATGGGCAACACGGAGACGTTCCAGAATCACACCAGGACGGTGGATGACCATTCCACCGAGTCAGTGGGTGGGATCAAGACGATCGAGGCGCTGGGCGCGCTCAAGCTGTTGTCGGGGGGATCTGCGAGCCTGGCGGCGGTGGATGATCTGCACCAGGCGACTGGGCGGGATTTGAACCTGGTGGTGGGGCAGAAGCACAACGCCACGGTGGGCGGTGATATGCAGGAAAGGATTGAGGGACTGCGTAAGAGCGTGGCGGCGGTCAGCCAGCGACTGGTCGCGCCCAAGACCTGGTTGGGATCTGAGGGGGTGAACGTGCTGCACGTGCTTTGCGATTTGCTCGACCTGGTGCAGGAAATGAATACTCATCTATCTGTGCATACCCACTTACCTGGACCGGCTCCAAATCCCAATGACGCTACGGGCTTCATTAAACGAGCGTCAAAGGTCGCTACGATGTCGTTCACTTTAAAAGGTATAACTATGTAGGGGGATTTATATGAATGGATCTTCTATGATTTCCTGATGTGTGGCATGTGGCTGCTTGCTTTGGGGGGGTATTTGCTCTGGCAGGCCAGTATCTTTGCGCCACTGCAAATACTCCGTTTTTAGGATTTGCTCGATAGCTTCAAGTTGGTCGTTGAATTTGAGGCGTGTATCAAATCTATTTTCTATATCGCTGAGTTTCTTGATGGCTCTCCATGCTTTGTAGTCTGTGAAAGGGTTTAGTCCGATTATGTTTCCGTGAAGTGAGCTTTGAGGATTAGGGCTATCTAGAATTAATGCAAGATTTTGTATGGATTTATTAATGTCCCATTCCGAAACGCTTAGTAGTAGGGAGCAAAAAGCTAAAAATTCTGAGGAGATTTTACCCCATCTATAATTGACCCAAGCCTTAGCAGGAAAGCCTAATGTTCTTGCGGTAAATGTGCATAGCTGAATAGTTTTTTCATAGTAGGGCTCTAGCGGTTCCATATCGAAAACTTCTTTGTCTCTATATCGAGCTATAAGTTTTGATATTTCAGATCTGTTATTGAAAAACGAAGCTCCCTTAGATGCTTCAATAAGCTCAGAATTTATTTGTACCATCTTTAATCTAGCAGCGTATGTCCAGTTAAATCCCGGGGTGCTCGCATGGCTAGGGTGATGTGTGAATGAATCATGGGGGTTCGTGGCAGCGAGATTATAGAGGAACGTCAGCGTTTCTTCTGATGCTGTCAAACGATATCTGCTGGCAGTTTTCAACTCGAAATACCATTGGCGCATTGCTCTGATATCCGACTGGTTAAAAACTTTCGACTCTATGCCTTTGCAAACCATGTCGCGGATAATTCGTGTTTCATTGCTTCTTGGTGACCCAAAGTCTATAAGTTCGGAACCTTTTGGGCTTTCTTTGTCGCTCGAACTGAACTCGCAAAATGGACGATGCGCGTCTTCATTTGAGTTGCTTGTAAAGCGAAAATGAGCCTGCCTTAAAGCTTTTGCTGTGCTTTTAGATTTCGCGCCGCTAACTAGAATAGCGCCCTCTACCCCGCAGGAGGGACACTGGATGTCTAGGCTGACCATTTCTCTGATGTGGTCAGGGATGTCATTAAGTATTCTAATGGAGTCTTCTATAGAGTGATTTCCGTAGAGAGCTAATAGCTGTTCTACGTCAACTTCCCGACTGTAAATTTTTGAGTATGCAGTTTTAGACATGTTCGCATCGCTCTAGTTATATCGTTGGGTTTGCTATTTATGGAGTTTGGTTAGTCGCCAATGTCAGTATCGGTTGCTATATTTTACTAGGTCGTAAAAACATGCGAGCCTTGCAAGGCCGCTAGCGTTTGATGTGTCAATATGCTTCCTCAATATCTCTGCTAGATCAGAGAGCCCTTCTTTGATTAGAGCTGGCTCCATATAAGGTAGCATTCTGTTAAAGAGTTCGAAGCCTTGTTTATGATACAGATCATTAACTCCGATTGTAACTTCGGGCACCGTTTTTGACCTTCTAAGCTCAGTGCCTCGGTTCGTTTCGGTAAAAAGGTTTCCTTCGAAACGTACCTGTGCGCCTGCGCATAGTTCTGGGATGCCTGCTTTCAGCGTGCCGTCATCGTTGAGGTACCCAGCTTTATTTAGGTAGTAATAAATTGGAAGTTTGATGTTTCCCTTTGCCAGTTTTGGAAAAACTGTTGAAACCAAATCTGCCGCATCATATTTTTCCGTTTCAAAAATAATGTCCCGGATGAGGTCGGAACGCTCTAGGCCAATTAGTCCTTGTTTTGAAATTGCCTCGCCTTTCTTGGTAGTTGATATCGCTCCGTATCCAACGACAAATTCTGTAAGTGAGTCGCCACTCGCAAGGTCGCTCTCGTTTCTTACATATAGCTGGCCTTTAGGGTCGTCAGTTATCACAAGTTCATATAGTTCGTCTTTGATTTTTCGGAAAATATGTGCGGGTATTCGTTTTTTTGTTTCCGAAAGAACCTCGTACAGCTCCACAAAATTTCGAACTCTTAGGAGTTTTACCGGTATCCGTTTATGGATGACTGAATCAGTGATGGTGGGTTCTTCAAGCTCTTGATGCCACTCAACAAAAATTAGCTTGTCTCTCAGGAAGTCCAAGCTTTTTTCAGGAAAACAGCCAATGATGTCTTCAAGTATGTCAGCAATGTGAGGATCTGCGAGTGAGTAGCCCAAGAAGATAACAGGCCGTTCGATGAATATGGTCAGAAGTTTAGAAGAAAGGTAAGGGTTTTTCCTTCTGTATTCAGCATAATCTGTTTCTGTTAGGACCAATGAGTTAGGTGCGGTCGAGCAGCCATGAATCTTATATATCTCAGCAATCCCGTGGCTTCTCTCTGCTATTAGTCCATCTTGTCCTATGAAAGTCGTAAACTTAGGGAATGTGTTCTCTATTAGACAATCCCAGTTGGTTGTTATTACGCCGTCAATATTGACCTTTTCTAGTAGGCTAAGCTCTTCTCTGACTTCGGCTATAGTGTTTTCGTGGGCGCTTTTCAAATAACGAGATATTTCAATCTTTAAGATTGAGCTATCGTTTATAAAGTGTTCGGAGAACTCTTCCGAAATTTCTTTCGAGTCCGGCCGTTCCCACCAAGAGTTCTCGTAGCTCTTTGCGAGGAGTTGCGCATATTTAGTTAAGTCTCCGTTAGAGCTTGTTTTTAGCTTTAACGGGTTTTCACCAATCAGATTGCAAAATTTTAGTAAGAGTTGCTCCCAGTTCTCGGTTCCTAAATAGCGTCTCGAGATTCCGGATCCAATGAATAGCATTGGAGAAGCGTCGAATTTTTTAAAGTGTTCCGTTAGCGCTTTTTTAAATTCCATGTATTTGAACTTCATAAAATTAGGGTGGAGTTGTGCTTTGAGTATAAGGCCTCGACAAGCAAAGGGCTAAAGGAAATGAAAAGGTAGCGAATGAAAAAATACGAACAGAAAAAGCACTTATCCCCCTCCCGCCGACGGGCTTTGTGTCCCTTTTTTGTGCAAACAGGTAGTGGGGTGCAAACGGTGCTCGGGCCCAAGCCCGCTGCGGGCTCTGGGGGATGCTTCGCAATTGCACAGAGTGCAAGGCTTTGCAAAAAAGTGTAGTGGCCTTGCACATACGTCACGGGGTGGCAGGGGAGCGGTCACGCAGACGAGGTGCCCGGTTTACGGGGGCTCTGATTGTGAAAACGTGCTGAATGCGGTGTTTTCATTTTTGGAACCGTTCATATCAGGGCTCAACCAGCCGCTATTGAACCCTACGCAAAAACGACTGTGAGGCCCAGCCTGTTGAGGTTTCCAGCATTTTTAGGCATTGCACGGCATCGCCATCAATTTCCGGCTGTTAGTACCAGCCCAAAGCGTTTGGAAAAAAAACCTGAAACGATGGGCGGATGGCTTTTTTTCAGGCGAGGGGTGGGAAAAGGGTAATTTTAGTAATTGGCAGGTCATAACGGGCTGGAGCACTTATAGAACGTGGCTTTCAGCCATTACCTTGGAGGGTAATATAAGGTAACGAGAGAGGTAATATTTTGTTCAAGCCCCCATTTTGCTGGGTTTGGCGGCTCAGTGGCATTACTAGCTCTGATAGTAATTTTCTAACCATCTACTTACCTTATTATTACCTCTATAAAACTATATCAACTACCTGATTTTATTAGGCTTTATCGAGTTTTTCACTGCTCATTACCAAAATTACCTTTTTCCCATGCCTCAACATAAATCGTTCAAAACGCTTGTTCTGACCGTTTTCTGCAACCTGGTGCATTTAAGCCATGGGACTGACGTGGGACAGATCCTACGCACGCGACCGGGCTGCAGCCCTTATAAACCGGGGGCCTTGGTTTCGAAAACCGCGAACGGGTAGTTTCGAATCTCTCCTTCACCGCCACATTAAGTAAACACAAACCCCCGGTTTTCCTAGAGGAAACCGGGGGTTTGTGGTTTCTGGCGTCTAAAAAATCACCTCTTGCTCCAAAAGTCATCGCCCCTTCGCAATCACACCACTCATATACTCATTCAAATCGCGAAAATCCTTAACACTCCAAGCGTGCGGCGGCACCTTCACGCCATTCTCCCGGAGTGTCCTTGGAATCAGGTCTCCATTGGGCCGAAGTATGACCGAAGACACAATGACGCCCGGGTAGTCACTCATGCGTTTCTTGAATGCGCGTGTTGTCAGGTCCGGGGTAGGAGGATTGCTCTTATTGGCCAGGGGCCCTGTGGCCTTGAGATCTGCTCCGTGACACATGGCGCAGCGTTGTGAATAGAGGTTCTTGCCATTGATGTTATCCGCGAAGGACAGTGGTGTGTGAATCAGCCAGGCCAATCCAAATGAAGCAATGAGTGAAGCTCTCACGGGTATACGTCCTTGTTTTGTCATTGGGGCGGGCTTTGCAGGGGCCAAGGCGCCTCAATGCCTATGTCGATGATGCACATCCGGAAAATGCGCGTGACTATGCCGCACCGGGCTGTGGACATGCACATGGTTATGCGGCACTGCCGGGTCCCATTCAAAGTCGTGTTCGTGCTGGTGATGCTCGTCATGCACGTGGCGGTGCCCGTGTTCCATTGCCTCATGTTGATGGTCATGGGCGTGCCGCTCCGTCAGGTGTAGCCACACGCCGATGGCCATCAGTGCCGATGCTGCCCAGAACGCCAGTGTCACCGATTCCCCCAGCACCAGCAGCGCTGTCGCCGCGCCGAGGAACGGTGCCGTGGAAAAGTATGCGCCGGTCCGCGCACTGCCGAGCCCGCGCAGGGCCAGGACAAACAGGACCAGGCTGATGCCGTAGCCCAGGAACCCCACCAACAGGATCGGCGTCAGCTGCGCCAAGCCCGGCATCTGTGCGCCGAGATAAGCCGCCAGGCTGCAATTGACCAGCCCGGCCATCAGCCCTTTGGTGCCAGCGATGAACACGGCGTCAGACGCCGAGACCTTGCGTGTCAGATTGTTATCAATCCCCCAGCACAAACACGCCAGTGCCACCGCGAACGGCCCGGTCCAATCCTGCTGGCCGCCGCCACCGCCTGCGCCGGATAGCGCCAGGCCACCCAGTACGATGGCAAACATGCCGAGGACGATGCGCCGATCGGCGTTTTCCCTGAACACCAGCCACGCGATCAGCGCGGTCAGGACCGACTCCAGGTTGAGCATCAGGGAGGCCGTCGCGCCAGAGGTGCGGGTGAGGCCGAACATCAGCGCAACCGGGCCGAGGATGCCGCCGAATGCAATGGCGCCGAGTAGCCAGGGCCATTCCGATGGGGTCAGTCCGCTGGGTTTCCAGCCGCGATCACGGATCAGCCGCACGCCGGCGAGTCCGACGCCGCTGCCGAGGTAGAGCAGGCCGGCGAGCAGTACGGGCGAGAGGCCCAGGCCGAGGCTTTTGGCGAGTGGGGTGCTGGCGCCGAAGAGGGCGGCGGCGGCCAGGGCGTAAACGATGCTGAGGTTCATGGGGCGTCCTCGAAGGTAGGCCCCATGATACGACTTATGTGGCTTTGTTCATGCCTGCACGTAAAGCCAGGCTGCCTGTTTAATGCGTCAGGCAAGCAGGTCTTCGTAAAAGGCGCCGTAGGGTTTGCTCGGGTGGGCGATCTGGATTTCGAGGATCCACAGTCCCGCATTCGGGTAGTGCTCGAAGTCGCCAAGGTCGCCGCCACGGTGGATGGCGTGGGGGAAGTCGCTGACGCGGTGGCCCTTGATGTCGAGGTTCAATTGCCAGCCCATGGCCTGGGCTTGTGCTTCGGCGTAGCGGTACAGCTCGAGGCCGACGACCTGCTCGTTTTTCCAGCGTGCCTGCACGCGGTCGAAGAGTTCCTTGGCCGCGCTGGCGCAGGCGATCATTTCCGGGTCGTTGCCGGTGGCGAACGTGGCACCGGCATCACCTTCGTGGCCTTGCCACACGGCGCCCATGTCGATAAAGAAGATGTCGTCTTCGCCCAGCACCGGGTCACCTTCGGAGCGCTGGTTGAACGCCTTGAGGGTATTGGCGCCAAAGCGCACCAGCAGCGGGTGCCAGATGCGTTGCATGTCGAGGTCGGCGAGGACGTGCTTGCCCAGTTCGCGGGCTTCGGATTCAAGCATGCCGGGGCGGATGCGTTGGGCGAGTTGTTCGATGGCTTGCCAGGTCATGGCCTGGGCGTAGCGCATGGATTCGAGGCTGTAGGCGGCGCCCACGGCTTCCTTGGTTTGTACGGTCACCAGCGGTCCCTCGGCTTGTGTTGGTTTGTCGTTATGCTTTTTACTATATAGCGCGGGGATGGTGTAGTGACAGCGCAAATTATGGGGGCTGACCCACCGTCATCGCAGGCAAGCCGGCTCCCACACAAGCCAGCTCCCACATGGGGTTGGCGGGGTGTCAGATATGCAGCCATGCCAGGCTGCCCAGCACCACCGCCACGCCCGCCGCCGCATACGACATGCGCTTCAACCACTCCTTCCTCGTCAATAACGTAATCGCCGCCAGCGAAATCGCGATCTGAATCGCGGTCATCGCCTGGGCCCAGCGGTGGTGCTGGTGCAGCGCCTGTTCCGACTTTTCATCCCATTCCTTCGAGGTGGCCTCAAGCTTCTCGGCTTGCTTGCGCACGTCTTCCTTCTGGCTTTTGTAGCGCTCGATCTCGTCCTTGTAATGCGCCGCGTCCACGCCGGGAATGTGGGTGGCCAGTTCCGCCAGGTTCTGTCGGCTGGATTTGGCCTGGTAGTAGTTCCATTGGTTGGCGGCTTCGGTCTTGATGATGGCGGCGTTGTTTTTGTCCATCGCCGCTTCGCTTTCGGTGGAGCCGGCCTGGTAGCTGAGCATGGCGCCGAGGGTGGCCATGAGGGCCGTCATCACGGCGATGCGGCTGGCGAAATTGTCCCCGCGGGCGTGGGCATGTTCGGTGGTGTGTTCGATGTGTTTTTCGTGGGGGCTGGGGACTTCGAAGGCTTCGGACATGGGAGCGTCTATGAAGGGACTAAGGGAGTCTGATTCTTCACCAGCGAAGCTGTCTCAAGCCTGTACGTAACGTCGGATCAGCCAGCCGTACACCGCGACGTTGACCGCGACCACCACCGCGCCCAGCGCCAGTTGAATATCCGGCGTCAGCCCGGCGGGGTAGATCAGCGTGAGGATGTAATGCTCGATAAACCCGCCGCCATAACCATCCTGCCCGGCGAGGTGGCGAAACAGGTTTTCCCAGCGGGTCAGCGGGCAGGGCAGGTGCAGCAGCTCAACCGCGATGCCCCAGGCCACGGCAGGCAAGTGCAGCCAGATCACGCGGCGCCACTTGAGGGCGAGCAACCCACCGAACAGCACGAACAGGATAAAGCTGAGGTGAAACAGCACCAGGCTGTCGGCGGCGAGACGGTAGAACATCGCGGGCACTTCAAAAGAAAGGGCGCACAGTCTAAAGGGTTGCCTGGCGGCAAGGGTGGCCGTTATTGTGCTGAATCCTTTTAGTCCTCCGCCCCCAAGGTTCTGTAGTGATGAATGCACCGCGTACCGCTGTCCCGATCAAGGCCGTGATTTTCGATATGGACGGGTTGTTGCTGGATACAGAAGGCATCTACACCGAAGTCACGCAGATCATCGCTGAACGCTACGGCCGCACCTATGACTGGGGGATCAAGCAGCACATCATCGGGCGTGGTGCCCAGGACCTGGCCGACTACGTGGTCAAGGCGCTGGACCTGCCGATTACCCCGGCGGAGTTTTTGCGGGTCCGCGAGCCCTTGATGAGCGAGCGTTTCCCCACCGCCCTGGGCATGCCCGGGGCCGAAGCGCTGGTGCGCCACTTGAAGGCGCATGACATTCCGATTGCCGTGGGCACCAGCTCGTCGCGCAATTCGTTTGGCCACAAGACGACGTTGCACCGCGAGTGGTTTGGCCTGTTCGACACCATCGTCACCGCTGACGACCCGGAAGTCGGCGCCGCCAAACCTGCGCCCGACATCTTCCTCACCGCCGCCCGCCGCCTGGGCATTGCACCCGAGGACTGCCTGGTGTTCGAAGATTCGCCGTTCGGCGTGACCGCCGCCAAGGCTGCGAACATGACCGCCATCGCCGTGCCGGATGAGGCCATGGCCGACAGCAAGTACCAGCATGCCGACCAGATCATCCGCAGACTTGCGGACTTTGACCTGGCGGCTTACGGCTTGCCGCCCATCCGCTGAATAAACGCGGTAAAAAATGTGGGAGCGGGCTTGCTCGCGAAAGCGGAGCGTCAGTCAACAGATTGATCGACTGATCCACTGCTTTCGCGAGCAAGTCCGCTCCCACATTGGGTTTTGCAGTGTTCCAGCAAACTAGGCGCTGAAACCACCATCGATGGTCAGGCTCGCCCCAGTGATATAACCGGCTTCCGGGCCGGCGAGGTACGCCACAAAACTGGCAATCTCCTCCACATGCCCATACCGCCCCACCGCCATCAGCCCGATCAAGCTCTCGGCAAAATCACTGTTCGCCGGGTTCATGTCGGTATCCACCGGCCCAGGCTGCACGTTGTTGATGGTAATCCCGCGTGGCCCCAGATCCCGTGCCAGGCCTTTGGTCAAGCCCACCAGCGCCGCCTTGCTCATCGCATACGGGCCACCGCCGCCAAAGGGCATGCGCTCGGCGTTGGTACTGCCGATATTGATCACCCGGCCGCCGTCTCCCATATGCTTGGCCGCTTCCTGGGTCGCAATAAACACGCTGCGCACGTTGATCGCCAGGGTCTGGTCGAAGTCTTCCAGCTTGAACGCTTCCAGCGGCGCGATGGCCAGGACGCCGGCGTTGTTCACCAGGATGTCCAGGCGGCCAAAGGCTTCGACGGTGGCGTTGACCGCGTTGCGGATCGCTGCGGCATCGGCGCTGTCGGCGTGGATCGCCAAGGCTTTGCCACCTTCGCTGATCACGCTGTTCTGTAATTCTTCAGCCTTGGCGGCCGAGCTCACGTAAGTAAAGGCAACCGCTGCACCTTGCGCCGCCAGGCGCTTGACGATGGCGGCGCCGATGCCGCGGGAACCGCCTTGAATCAAGGCGACTTTGCCGCTGAGGTTGTGTGTGGTCATGTCGATCTCCTAGCTGTTCAAGGCGGGATGCCTTGTTGTTGGAGCCGAGTATCGACCTCACCCACCCCTATCGGTAGACCGTGATTGCTATAGTCTGTGTAAACCAAAAGTTTAGAGTGTGGCGATATGGAAAGCTTTGGCAGTATCGAATGCTTTGTGCGCAGTGCAGAAGGTGGCAGTTTTGCCGAGGCGGCGCGGCACCTGAGCCTGACACCGGCAGCGGTGGGCAAAAGCGTCGCCAAGCTGGAAGCGCGCCTCGGTGTGCGCCTGTTCCAGCGCAGCACCCGCCGCCTGACCCTGACCGAAGCCGGCAAGCTGTTCCTTGAAGAAGTCAGCGGCAGCCTCACCACCATCCAGAACGCCGTGGCCAACCTGGCCAGTGCCGAAGGGCGGCCGGTGGGCACGCTCAAGGTCAGTATGGGCACGGTGTTTGGCAACCGCTACGTGGTGCCGCTGTTGGGCGCGTTCATGGCGCGCTTCCCGGACATAAGCCCGGACTGGCATTTCGATAACCGCCAGGTCGACCTGATCGGCCAAGGCTTCGATGCGGCCATCGGCGGCGGTTTTGAACTGCCCCAAGGCGTGGTGGCACGCAAACTCACGCCCGCGCATCGGGTGCTGGTGGCCGCGCCGGATTACTTGGCACAACGCCCGCCGGTGCGGGCGCCCGAGGATTTGTCGCGCTGCCTCGGCATCCTGATCCGCTCACCGCAGACCGGGCGCATACGTTCCTGGCAATTGACCAGTATCGAGCGTGAGCACCGGCCGTTGGTGCTCAAGCCGAGCATGACCATGAGCGACTCCGAGGCCGCCTGCTGCGCCAGCGCCCAGGGCCTGGGCATTGCCCTGGTGAGTATGCCCATGGCTGTGCCGTTTCTGGACAGCGGCGCGGTGGTGCGGGTGCTGCCCGACTGGTACGTCGACGACGGCAACATCTCCATCTACTACGCCGAACATAAACTGCTGCCTGGCAAGACTCGCGCATTTGTAGATTTCATTATCGAGCAGTTTGCCGAGCAGCGGTTGGGGCAGCGCTTCAGTGCGGTTTGATCCTCCTGGTGGACCGAGTCGCCTGCATCGCAGGCAAGCCAGCTCCCACAGGAGACTGCATTTCACCGTTGCACTGCGATCAACTGTGGGAGCCGGGCTTGCCCGCGATGCAGGCAGCTCGGTCTACCGGCCGAACTGGCCCGGCCAACCGATGACCTTCTTTGGCCTGGGGGTCGCATAGGTCCTGATCTTCGACGTCGACAACCCCAGTCGTACCAGCGACTCGGCTATGGTCACCGCCGCTGTCACCCCATCCACCACCGGCACGCCGGTGCGCTGGCGGATCTGCTCATCCAGCCCGGCCATGCCGCCGCAACCCAGGCAGATCACCTCGGCCTTGTCCTCGCGAATGGCCAGTTCCGCCTGGCGCACGATGGCTTCCATCGCGGCCAACGGGTCTTCTTCCAGCTCCAGCACCGCCATGCCGCTGGCGCGTACCGAGGCGCAACGCTGGTAGAGCCCTGCGAGTTTCAGGCGGTCTTCGATCAGCGGCACAGTGCGGTCGAGAGTGGTCACCACCGAGTAGGCATGGCCGAGGAACATCGCGGTACTGGCGGCGGCTTCGGTGATGTCCACCACCGGCACGTTCAACAATTCCTGCAAGCCTTCGCGGCCGTGTTCGCCATAGCCGGCCTGAATCACCGCATCGAACGGTTGGTCGTAGGCCATCACCCGGTCCATCACCGCGATGGCCGCCAGGTAGCTTTCAAAGTTGCCCTCCACCGATTCCGCGCCGAAGTGAGGCGTGAGCCCGACAATCTCGGTGCCCGGCGCGGCCACGGCGCGTGCCTGCTGGGCGATGGTTTCGGTGATGGATTCGGTGGTGTTGACGTTGACCACGAGGATGCGCATGGAATGTCCTTGATTAATGGCTGACGTTATCGACGGCAATGCTTTCGCCACTGACATCGGCGTAGAACGGCTGGCGCTTGGCGATCAGCAGGTAGAGCAACCCTGCAATACCGGCGCCAAACATCCAGGAGAACGGTGACACGCTGGCGAAACCGGGCAGCAGGGCCAGGAGAATGGCGATCACTGCCGCAGGAACAAATGCCGCTACGGCACGCAGATTGACCCCGCGGCTGTAGTAATAAGCGCCATTCGGGTCTTCGCTATACAGTTGCAGCACATCTACCCGGCTTTTACGGATCAGCCAGTAATCGACCATGATCACCCCGTACAACGGCCCCAGCAGCGCGCCCAGGCCCGACAGGAAGTACACGATCACCAGCGGGCTGTTGTAGAGGTTCCACGGCAGGATCAGTACGGCCACGGTGGCGCTGATCAACCCGGCACGACGGAAGTTCAGGTATTTGGGCGCCAGGTTGCTCAATACAAAGGCCGGCGCGACAAAGTTGGCCATGATGTTCACCGCCACGGTGACGATCAGGAACGCCAGGCAACCCAGGACCAGGAAGAAGGTGTTCGGGATGGCGGCGATGATTTCGGTCGGGCTTTCGATTACCCGGCCATTGAGTTGGAATTGCCCGCCGCACAGCAGCACGGTGATCGCGGCAAACACCAGGATGTTCACCGGCAGGCCCCAGAAGTTGCCGACCTGGATGGTCTTGCGGCAGGGCGAGGAGCGGGCAAAGTCGCAGAAGTTGAGGATCAGCGTGCCGTAGATCGACAGCCACAGCGCGCCGCCCGCGAAGATATTGCGCCACATCTCACCACCGCTGAGCGGCTCGCGGATCGACCAGGCAATGCTGCCGCCGGTCTGGAAATACATCCAACCGGCCAGCGCGGCCACGGTCAGCAAAATCACCGGCCCGGCGAAGCCTTCGTAGCGGCGCACCATTTCCATGCCGTAGGCCAGGATCACCAGTTGCACCAGCCAGATCGCCACAAAACACACCCAGCCGAGGGATGACAGGCCGAGGATCGAGTCGTGGTCATAGTCGGCAAAGCCTGGATGAATGGCGGTCAGCAGCACGCGGAAAACCACCGAGGCCAGGTAGGTCTGGATACCAAACCAGGCAATCGCGATGACGGCGCGGATCAACGCCGGAATCTGTGCGCCATGAATACCGAAACTGATGCGGCTGATCACCGGGAACGGCACGCCGGTCTTCTGCCCCATGTAACCCGACAAGTTCATGAAGAAGTACACCAGCGCAGCGCCAATGCCGAGGGACAGCAATATCTGCCAGCCGCCCAGGCCCAGTGCATATAAGCCAATGGCGAACGAATAGTTGGCGATGTTGTGCACGTCGTTGGTCCATAGCGCAAAGATGCTATAGCGCCCCCAGCGTCGCCCTTCGACTTTGGTGGGCGCCAGGTCCTTGTTGTGCAGGCGCGGGCTCAGCACCAGCGGGCCAGGGTCGACGGCCGCGGGGTGGAGGGCGGAGGGCAGATCCAGTGCGATGTTATTCGAGAGACTTGTACGCATTCCGGCAGGCTCCAGCACATCCGCAGGAGAGCCGCAGATGGCAAAGTGTATGTAGGTTTTGTATTTATTGTATACAAAGCGCTTTTCACCTTAAGCCACATGCGTGCCAGTTTTCGATCTATGAAAACTGTAGGTAATTTCGTTTTTGTAGGTGGGATAAATAAATTACTGAATTACAAGAAATATAAATTGACCGATTGAACAGCTATTTATTTTTTGGCGGGAAGAGGGCGATTCACGAACGGGAAAGATAGGCGGGAATAGGTGTTACGTATTGGTGCGGACAAGCAAAAATTGCACACATAAATGGCACCGATAGTTACACGTGTGTGTACATCTCTAATGGCCAATACAAAACAAATGTGGGAGCGGGCTTGCTCGCGAATGCGGAGTGTCAGTTGATACATTCATCACTGATACACCGCATTCGCGAGCAAGCCCGCTCCCACATAAGCTCATTCCACATTGTTTACTGCATCAGCCTCAAGCCTTGCTGATGATGTTCCCCGCATGCAGCCCACATTCCTTCTGCGTCGCTTCCTCCCACCACCAACGCCCTTCGCGCTCATGCTGGTTCGGCAACACCGGGCGGGTGCACGGCTCGCAGCCGATGCTGATAAAGCCACGTTCATGCAGGCTGTTGTACGGCAGTTCCAGCATGCGGATGTAGCCCCAGATCTCTTCGCTGGTCATCTGTGCCAGAGGGTTGAACTTGTACAGCGTGCGCTCTGGCGTGGAGAACGCCGAGTCGATTTCCAGCGCCGCTACCTGGCTGCGGGTGCCAGGGCTCTGGTCGCGGCGCTGGCCGGTAGCCCAGGCGCTGACACCGGACAGTTTGCGGCGCAAGGGCTCGATCTTGCGCACGCCGCAGCATTCGCCATGACCGTCCTTGTAGAAGCTGAACAGGCCCTTTTCCTTGACGAAGGGTTCCAGCTTGGTCTGGTCCGGCGAGATCAGCTCGATGTCGATTGTGTAGAACTCACGCACCTGCTCGATGAACCGGTAGGTCTCCGGGTGCAGGCGGCCGGTGTCGAGGCTGAACACCTTGACGTTCTTGTTCAGCTTCCAGGCCATGTCCACCAGCACCACGTCCTCGGCACCGCTGAAGGAAATCCACAGGTCATCGCCGAACTGGCTGAACGCCAGTTTGAGAATGTCCTGGGCGGACTTGTTGGCATAAGTCGCGGCGAGTTCAGCGACGTCGAAGGCTTGGTTCATCAGCACGGTTCCTACAAGGTCAGTGGCGCTAAGCGCTCTATAGGTGGGCGATGGTATCAAAATCCGCCCTGCGTTGCGGCCGCGAGCTTGAATCGCTAGAGTTCGGCAGTCCTTTTGCTCGCTCAACGTCAACAATATAAATAGGAGTGTCTTGTGGAAATTGCCTGTCTCGACCTGGAAGGGGTGCTGGTTCCGGAAATCTGGATCGCCTTCGCCGAAAAAACCGGTATTGAATCCCTGCGGGCCACCACCCGTGACATTCCCGACTACGACGTGCTGATGAAGCAGCGCCTGCGCATTCTTGACGAACATGGACTCAAGCTCGCCGACATCCAGGAAGTGATCGCCACCCTCAAGCCGCTGGATGGCGCCATCGAGTTCGTCAACTGGCTGCGCGAACGCTTCCAGGTGGTGATTCTGTCGGATACCTTCTACGAATTCTCCCAGCCGCTGATGCGCCAACTGGGCTTCCCGACACTGCTGTGCCACCGTCTGATCACCGACGAAACAGACCGCGTGGTGAGTTACCAACTGCGCCAGAAAGACCCCAAGCGTCAGTCAGTACTGGCGTTCAAAAGCCTGTACTACCGGGTGATTGCTGCGGGCGATTCCTACAATGACACCACCATGCTGGGCGAGGCCGATCGTGGGATCCTGTTCCATGCGCCGGAGAATGTGATCCGCGAGTTCCCGCAGTTCCCGGCGGTGCACACGTTTGAGGCGTTGAAGCAGGAATTTATCAAGGCGTCGAATCGGTCGTTGAGCCTGTAAGGCTTTCAGCGCGGCTGATGGCCTCTTCGCAGGCAAGCCAGCTCCCACACTTGACCGAGTTCCATCATGAGAATGCAGTCAAATGTGGGAGCGGGCTTGCCCGCGAAGAGGCCAGCCCAGTCACTACAAACCTTCCAGTGTCTCCAACAACACCCGCACCTTCGTCAGCGACTCCTGATACTCCGCCTCCCACTGCGAGTCCGCGACAATCCCGCCGCCCCCCCAGCAGCACACTTGCCCGTCCTTGACCAGCAAGCTGCGGATAGCGATGGAGCTGTCCATCTCGCCGCGCACGTCCAGGTACACCAGCGAGCCGCAGTACAAGCCGCGCCGGGTCGGTTCCAGTTCGTCGATGATTTGCATCGCGCGGATCTTCGGTGCGCCGGTGATGGAGCCGCCGGGGAAGCTGCCGGCGATCAAGTCGAGGGCGTCCTTGTCATCGGCCAGGGTGCCGACAACGCTGCTGACCAGATGGTGCACGTTGGGGTAGCTTTCCAGGCTGAACAGTTCCGGCACGCTCACCGAGCCGGTGCGGCAGGTGCGGCCGAGGTCGTTGCGCAGCAGGTCGACGATCATCAGGTTTTCGGCGCGATCCTTGGGGCTGGTCAGCAGTTCGGCGGCGTTGGCGGCGTCTTCTTCTGGCGTCAGGCCACGGGGGCGGGTGCCTTTGATCGGGCGGGTTTCAACGCGGCGTTCGCTGACGTGCACGAAGCGTTCCGGCGACAGGCTCAGCACGGCGCCGTCATCGGGCAGGCTCTGGAACCCGGAGAAAGGCGTAGGGCAGGCTGCGCGCAGGGCGCAGTAGGCGACCCACGGGTCCCCGCTGCACGGCGCGCGAAAGCGCTGGGCAAAGTTGACCTGGTAGCAGTCGCCGGCCTGGATGTAGTCCTGGATCCGCACGATGGCCTGTCGATAGGCCTCGGCGGTGAGGTCGGGGGCCATGGGGCCCTGGAGTTTGAAGGTGGCAGGCGTGTCGGTCATGCCAGCGCTGAACAGCGCAATCAGGCGTTGGCGCTCGCTGTCGGCCAGCGTGGGGTGGAATACAAGTTGGCTGGTCCGCGCCTGGTGATCGCTGATCAACGCCCAGGCATACAGTCCGAAGCGTGCGTCCGGCAGGTGCAGGTCGTCTGTCGCCAGGTGCGGCATCTGTTCCAGGTGCCGGCCGAAGTCGTAGCTCAGGTAGCCGATCAGGCCACCGGCAAAGGGTAATTCATAACCTGGAGGCAAATCCGCCTCGCCCAGATGCGCCACGTTTTCCCGCAAGCGTTGCAGGAAATCAGTGCCGTTTTCGTCAGGCGAAACCGTCAATGTAGCCTGTGGCCAGGCGCTGAGCAGGTCATAACGCCCACGTTCGGCCGCCGGGCGGCCGCTGTCCAGCAGCACCGCGCCGGGGGCATGGCGAATCGCCGTGAAGTAGTCAGCGGGGTTGGCCCGGTAGGGCAGCGGGTGTACGGAGCAGGTAGGCATGCGCGGGATGGATCAGCCGTGTGCGTGGGGGGAGGGGATTGTAGCGCCCCGAAGAACTGGGTCCTAGACCGCGGTTCAAATGTGGGAGCGGGCTTGCTCGCGAATGTGGTGTGTCAGTCACAGGTGTTTCAACTGATCCACCGCATTCGCGAGCAAGCCCGCTCCCACATTAGATTGGTGTTCAGCCTTCAACCGGCGGGATATGCCCAAACATCTCCTGCACGAACTTTACCCGTTCTTCCGGGGTTTCCGTCACGCCAGCGGCCTTCAGCTCTTCCAGGCGCGCTTCCACCGCGTGGGTACGCAGGGTCAGCCCGCAGTCGTTGGCGATCTGGATATTCAGCCCCGGCCGCGCATTCAGTTCCAGGATCAGCGGGCCTTTTTCCTGGTCGAGCACCATGTCCACACCGATATAACCCAGCCCGCACAGCTCGTAGCAACCGGCCGCGAGTTTCATGAAACCGTCCCAGTTGGGCAGTTGCACGCCGTCCACCGCGTTGGTGGTGTCGGGGTGTTTGGTGATGATGTTGTTCAGCCAGGTGCCCCGCAGGGTCAGGCCGGTGGCCAGGTCGACGCCCACGCCGATGGCGCCCTGGTGCAGGTTGGCCTTGCCGCCGGACTGGCGTGTCGGCAGGCGCAACATAGCCATCACCGGGTAACCCATCAGCACAATGATGCGGATGTCCGGCACGCCTTCGTAGCTGATGCTCTTGAAGATCTGGTCGGGTACCACGCGGTACTCGATCAGCGCGCGGTCGCGGTGGCCGCCCAGGGAATACAGGCCGGTGAGGATGCTGGAGATCTGATGCTCGATTTCTTCATGGCTGATGATCTTGCCCGATACCGTGCGATAGCGGCCCTCGAAGCGGTCCGCCACCACCAGGATGCCATCACCGCCGGCGCCCTGGGCCGGCTTGATCACGAAGTCGCTGCGCCCACCGATGATCTCGTCGAGCTTGTCGATTTCCTTCTCGGTGGAGATCACTCCGTACATTTGCGGCACGTGGATGCCAGCGGCAATTGCCCGTTCCTTGGTGATGATCTTGTCATCCACGATCGGGTACAGGCTGCGCTTGTTGTACTTGAGCACGTAGTCGGCATTACGCCGATTGATGCCCATGATTCCCCGCGCTTCGAGGGCTTTCCAGGTCTTCCAGAAACCGAACATTACTGGTCAGCCTTCAAGAACGCCTTGAAACGCACCAGCTCGGTCAGGCGGTAGCCGCGATAACGCCCCATGGCCAGCATGAAGCCCACCAGGATCAACAGGATCGCCGGGAAGGTAAACACGAAGTACACCAGCTCCGGCACGCTCATGATCAGGTGCGCCAGGGACGCGGCGAACAACGTGCCGATCGCCACTTTCAGCGCATGGTTGGCGCCGCGTTCCTCCCAGGTGATCGACAGGCGTTCGATGGTCATGGTCAGGATCACCATAGGGAACAGCGCCACCGACAAGCCGCGCTCCAGGCCCAGCTTGTGGCTGAACAGGCTGATGGCGGCGATCAGCACCACCACGAAGGTCAGCACCACCGACAGCCTCGGCAGCATCTGCAACTTCAAATGCTCCAGGTAGGAGCGCAACGAAAGCCCCAGCGCCGTGATGATCGTAAACAGCACAATCCCGAAGCCCAACTGCGTCTCGCGGAAGGCCAGGGCGATCAGCACCGGGGTGAACGTCCCCAGCGTCTGCAAGCCGATCAGGTTGCGCAGGATCAGGATCACCAGCACGCCGATCGGGATCATCACCATGATCATGAAGGTCTGCTGGGTTTGCAGCGGCAGGCCGTACAACGAGTATTCGAGGAAGTTGGCGTCGGTGTTTTCGTCCGTCAGCTTGGCCAGGCGAATCGCGTTCATCTCGCTGTTGTTCAGGCTGAAGGTCACCATGGCTTTCTTGCCGCCATCCACCGTGATCAGGTTTTCATCGCCAGTCCACCACAGCAGGCGGTCGGCGGGCAGGCCTTGTTCGCCGGTTTCCGGGTTGAAGTACAGCCAGTCATTGCCGTTGAAACTGCGCAGCCACAGCTCCGGGGTTTGTGGTTGGTCGGCGACGAGGCGGATGGTGTGGACTTTTTCCACCGGCACGTGGGCGATGGACAGCAGCAACTCGACGATCTTGGCCTTGTGCGGCGTCGACGGGTCGCCCGCCAGCAGCAGCTTCACGTTGTCGTCGTTGAGGTTGTTGGTGCGCTTGATGGCTTCGGTGATGAAGGTCTCGACGTCGGCCGAGTGCTGGCGGATCGGCGCCAGCAGGGCTTCGGCGGCGATTTTTTCCGGGCCTTCCACGGCGATGCTGTCGCGGAAGGTCGGGCCCTTGATCTTGACCTTTTCACCGCTGTAACGCTTGGTCAGCACCAGGCGGTAATACAGGGTCTGGTTGCCTTTGGCGCGGCGCGCCGACCAGGTCACCTTGCGGTTGCCGTCGATGCGGTTGACGCTGACCCCGTAGTTGTTCGAGATGAAGCTCTCGTTGAGGCTGACGAAGTCGCGGCTCAGCGGCGGCACGAACATTTGGATCTTCACCGGGTCCTTCGGGTTGGCGACGAACTCGACCTTGGCGTCGATATTCCACAAGTCGTCGGTGGCGTCCTCGGTAACGGGGATCCCCAGCACGAAAATCTGGTAGGCGGTGACCGAAATACCCAACACCACCAGGATGGTGATCAGGATTTTCAGGTGCAGGGTCAGAGAGCGCATTCGGTTTACTCGGCGGTATAAGCGTCGGCGGCGCAGGCGGGTTTGCCTGCTGCGTATTTAAGACTGGGGTCGACCAGCGCATCAAAGCGTTTCAAGGCTTCGGAGCCGATCAGCAGCGGGTATTGGAATGCGCTACGGTCAGTCAAGTTCACTTCGATGCTGCGTAAAGCGTTGCCCATGCAGACGTCGAGGGCAATCACCGGACGGGCGGTGTATTTCTTGTCCTCATCGGGGTCGTAGTCACCGGCGCGGCGCTTGATCTTGCTGACGCGGGCCAGGGGCAGTTCGATGGGGTGGGAATGGGCGGTGTCGATGGCCAGGTAGAAGCGTACCCAGGATTCACCATTGCGCTTGAAGCGCTTGATGTCGCGGGCACTGAGGGAGGCGGTCTTGGCACCGGTGTCGAGTTTGGCGGCGACTTCGAGGTCGATACCCGCCAGCTTGGCGTATTCGTTCAGGCCATACACAGTCTTCTCGGCGGCAATGCCAAGGCTTGGTAGGGTCAACAGGCTGATCAATAGAAGGAAGGGCTTGAGTCTCATAAATCCCGAGGCTGTACAGTGCGATGTTCAATTCAAGGCGACTGGCATTGCTGCGCAAACTCCCTCGTGCGCCTTTTCATCAGATGATGTCAGGCAAAAGCGGCGGGCATTCTAACATGATGCTTTTTTGGCGCCAGCGCTGGCAGGCGGCCATGCCCTTATCAAGTGTGAAGGGGGTTATTAGACGATTGTCGACAATGTGGATTTATTCTTTGACTATCCAGGCTTGATTGGCTAGTTTTTGCCACATTGATTTTAAAGGTGTCGACAATATGCTGGATCAAGCGGAAGCCTCGGTGGCGACAACGGACGAATCCCAGACCATGTCTGAGAACGTCTTCCGCCGTATCCAGGCCGCCATCGTCAAGGGCGAGATCGCCCCCGGCAGCAAGATCTCCGAGCCGGAGCTGGCGCGCACCTACGGCATCAGCCGTGGCCCGCTGCGCGAGGCGATCCACCGCCTGGAAGGCCAGCGCCTGCTGGTGCGCATACCGCATGTTGGCGCGCGGGTGGTGTCGTTGAGCCACGCCGAGTTGATCGAACTCTATGAAATCCGCGAATCCCTCGAAGGCATGGCCTGCCGCCTGGCGGCCGAGCGCATGACCGACGCCGAAATCGAAGAACTGCGCCAAGTGCTGCATACCCACGAACGCGACGCCGCGTTCCAGGCTGGCGTCGGCTACTACCAGCAGGAAGGCGATTTCGACTTCCACTACCGGATCATCCAGGGCGCCGGCAACCGCACCCTCACGCAAATGCTCTGCGGCGAGCTGTACCAGTTGGTGCGCATGTACCGCATCCAGTTCTCCGCCACACCCAATCGTCCACGCCAGGCCTTTGCCGAACACCACCGCATTCTGGACGCGATTGCCGATCGCGACGGTGAACTGGCCGAACTGTTGATGCGCCGCCACATCGGCGCATCCAAACGCAACATTGCCCGTCACTTCCCCGACGGCGCAGCCCAATCACGAGGTGAATGATGAGTTCCAATAACAAGAGCACCCCAGGCCAGCGTTTCCGTGACGCCGTCGCCAGTGAGCACCCGCTGCAAGTGGTTGGCGCGATCAATGCCAACCACGCGCTGCTGGCCAAGCGCGCCGGGTTCAAGGCCATTTACCTGTCGGGTGGCGGGGTTGCGGCGGGTTCCCTGGGGGTGCCGGACCTGGGCATCACCGGCCTGGATGACGTGCTCACCGACGTGCGCCGCATCACCGACGTGTGTGATCTGCCGCTGCTGGTGGACGTGGACACCGGTTTCGGCTCCTCGGCGTTCAACGTGGCACGTACGGTCAAGTCGATGATCAAGTTCGGCGCTGCCGCCATCCACATCGAAGACCAGGTCGGTGCCAAGCGCTGCGGCCACCGCCCGAACAAGGAAATCGTGTCCCAGCAGGAAATGGTCGACCGCATCAAGGCCGCCGTGGATGCGCGCACCGATGACAGCTTCGTGATCATGGCGCGCACCGACGCCCTCGCGGTGGAAGGCCTGGAGTCCGCCCTTGAGCGTGCCGCCGCCTGCATCGAGGCCGGCGCCGACATGGTCTTCCCTGAAGCCATCACTGAACTTGAGATGTACAAGCTGTTCGCCGCCCGGGTGAAAGCGCCGATCCTGGCCAACATCACCGAATTCGGCGCCACGCCGCTGTACACCACCGAACAGTTGAAATCTGCCGATGTTTCCATCGTGCTGTACCCGCTCTCGGCCTTCCGCGCCATGAACAAGGCCGCCGAAAACGTCTACACCGCGATCCGTCGCGACGGCACCCAACAGAACGTGATCGACACCATGCAAACCCGCATGGAACTGTACGACCGCATCGACTACCACACCTTCGAGCAGAAGCTCGACGCGTTGTTTGCTGCGAAAAAGTGATTGTGTGGGAGCAGGCTTGTGTGGGAGCGGGCTTGCTCGCCAAAGCGGTGTATCAGCTGTAATTGCTGTGACTGACACACCGTCTTCGCGAGCAAGCCCGCTCCCACACGAACCCAGCTCCACTCGCGACTCCCTATAAGTACAAGATTGGAGAACAGACATGGCTGAAGCAAAAGTACTGAGCGGCGCCGGCCTGCGTGGCCAGGTGGCCGGGCAGACCGCACTGTCCACCGTGGGCCAGGCCGGTGCCGGCCTGACCTATCGCGGCTACGACGTGCGCGAACTGGCCGCCGATGCGCAGTTTGAAGAAGTCGCCTACCTGCTGCTGTACGGTGAACTGCCGAGCAAGGCCGAACTGGCCGCCTACAGCGCCAAGCTGAGCAAGCTGCGCGACCTGCCCCAAGCCCTGAAGGAAGTGCTGGAACGCATCCCCGCCGACGCCCACCCGATGGACGTGATGCGCACGGGTTGCTCGTTCCTGGGCAACATCGAGCCGGAAACCGACTTCAGCGTGCAACGCGACGTCACCGACCGCCTGCTCGCCGCCTTCCCGGCGATCATGTGCTACTGGTATCGCTTCAGCCACGACGGCCAGCGCATCGACTGCGTGACCGACGAGCCAAGCATCGGCGGGCATTTCCTGCACCTGTTGCACGGCAAGAAGCCGAGCGAGCTGCACGTCAAGGTGATGAACGTGTCGCTGATCCTCTACGCCGAACACGAATTCAACGCCTCGACCTTCACCGCCCGGGTGTGTGCGTCGACCCTGTCGGACTTGTATTCCTGCGTCACCGCCGCCATCGGCTCCCTGCGCGGCCCGCTGCATGGCGGTGCCAACGAAGCGGCGATGGAAATGATCGAACGGTTCTCGTCCGCTGAAGAAGCGGTCGAAGGCACCCTCGGCATGCTGGCGCGCAAGGACAAGATCATGGGCTTTGGCCACGCGATCTACAAAGACAACGACCCGCGCAATGAAGTGATCAAGGGCTGGGCGAAAAAGCTCGCTGACGAAGTGGGCGACACCGTGTTGTTCCCGGTGTCCGAAGCCATCGACAAGACCATGTGGGAGCAGAAGAAGCTGTTCCCCAACGCCGACTTCTACCATGCCTCGGCGTACCACTTCATGGGTATCCCGACAAAGCTGTTCACGCCGATCTTTGTCTGCTCGCGCCTGACCGGCTGGGCTGCGCATGTGTTCGAGCAGCGTGCCAACAACCGCATCATCCGTCCAAGCGCCGAGTACATCGGCGTAGAACAGCGCAAGTTCGTGGCAATCGAACGTCGCTGAGTAAGAAGACCGGCGACCCTGAATTGGAAACCGGATCAAATGTGGGAGCGGGCTTGCTCGCGAAAGCGGTGTCTCAGTCGCAGGTGTGTTGAATGACACACCGCTTTCGCGAGCAAGCCCGCTCCCACACTGGGATCGCATTTCAATTCTGGATAGGCACAGGTCTTCCTTTTGCAACTACCGTGACCGAGTCCTGACGATGAACACTGAATTTCGCAAACCGCTCCCCGGCAGCCGCCTGGATTTCTTCGACGCCCGCGCGGCTGTCGAGGCCATCACCCCCGGTGCCTACGCCACCTTGCCCTACACTTCCCGCGTACTCGCCGAAAACCTCGTGCGTCGCTGTGACCCGGCCACCCTCAATGCGTCCCTGAGCCAACTGATCGAACGCAAGCGTGACCTCGACTTCCCGTGGTTCCCGGCCCGTGTGGTGTGCCATGACATCCTCGGCCAGACCGCCCTGGTCGACCTCGCCGGTCTGCGCGACGCCATCGCCCAGCAAGGTGGCGACCCCGCGCAGGTCAACCCGGTGGTGCCGACGCAATTGATCGTCGACCACTCCCTGGCCGTCGAAGCCGGTGGTTTTGATCCGGACGCGTTCGAGAAGAACCGCGCCATCGAAGACCGGCGCAACGAAGACCGCTTCCACTTTATCGAGTGGACCAAGAAAGCCTTCAAGAACGTCGACGTGATTCCGCCGGGCAACGGCATCATGCACCAGATCAACCTGGAGAAAATGTCCCCGGTGATCCAGGTGCGTGACGGCGTGGCGTTCCCGGATACCTGTGTCGGCACCGACAGCCACACCCCGCACGTGGACGCGTTGGGCGTGATCGCCATCGGCGTCGGTGGCCTCGAAGCCGAGAGCGTGATGCTCGGCCGCGCCTCGTGGATGCGCCTGCCGGAAAGCGTCGGTGTCGAGCTGACGGGCAAGCTGCAACCGGGCATCACCGCCACCGACATGGTGCTGGCGCTGACCGAGTTCCTGCGCAAACAGAAAGTGGTGGGCGCGTGGCTGGAGTTCTTTGGCGAAGGTGCTTCGGCCCTGACCCTCGGCGACCGTGCGACCATCTCCAACATGGCCCCGGAATACGGGGCCACGGCGGCGATGTTCTATATCGATCAGCAAACCATCGCCTACCTGAAACTCACCGGCCGCGAAGACGAACAGGTCGCGCTGGTGGAGCAATATGCACGTCACACCGGCCTGTGGGCCGATGACCTCAAAGGCGCGCAATACGAGCGCGGCCTGACGTTCGACCTGTCCAGCGTAGTGCGCAACATGGCAGGCCCGAGCAACCCCCACGCGCGCGTGGCAACCAGCGACCTGGCCGCCAAAGGCATCAGCGGCCAATGGGACGAAGTGCCCGGCCAGATGCCCGACGGCGCGGTGATCATTGCGGCCATCACCAGTTGCACCAACACCAGCAACCCGCGCAACGTGATTGCCGCAGGCCTTCTGGCACGCAATGCCAACAAACTGGGGCTGACGCGCAAACCGTGGGTCAAATCCTCATTGGCGCCAGGTTCGAAAACCGTGGCCATGTACCTGGAAGACGCCGGCCTGGATCATGAACTGGAACAACTCGGCTTTGGCGTGGTGGCGTTTGCCTGCACCACGTGCAACGGCATGTCCGGCGCGCTCGATCCGGTGATCCAGCAGGAAATCATCGACCGCGACCTGTACGCCACCGCCGTGCTGTCGGGTAACCGCAACTTTGACGGGCGCATTCACCCGTACGCCAAGCAAGCATTCCTCGCCTCGCCGCCGTTGGTGGTGGCCTACGCGATTGCCGGCACCATCCGTTTCGACATCGAAAAAGACGTGCTCGGCCTCGACGCCAATGGCCAGGAAATCCGCCTGCAAGACATCTGGCCGAGCGACGAAGAAATCGACGCGGTGGTCAAGGCCTCGGTCAAGCCGGAGCAGTTCCGCAAGGTGTACATCCCGATGTTCGCGATCCATGAAGACACCGGCCCCAAAGTCGCGCCGCTGTACGACTGGCGCCCGCAAAGCACCTATATCCGTCGCCCGCCTTACTGGGAAGGTGCGCTGGCCGGGGCCCGTCCGCTCAAGGGCATGCGCCCGCTGGCGGTGCTGCCGGACAACATCACTACCGACCACCTGTCGCCGTCCAACGCGATCATGCTCGACAGCGCCGCCGGTGAATACCTGGCGAAAATGGGCTTGCCGGAAGTCGACTTCAACTCCTACGCGACCCATCGCGGCGACCACTTGACCGCGCAGCGCGCGACCTTTGCCAACCCGAAACTGTTCAACGAAATGGTGGTGGAAAACGGCAAGGTCAAGCAGGGCTCCCTGGCGCGGATCGAGCCGGAAGGCCAGGTCACGCGGATGTGGGAAGCCATCGAAACCTACATGGAACGCAAGCAGCCGCTGATCATCATTGCCGGCGCCGACTACGGCCAGGGCTCGTCCCGCGACTGGGCGGCCAAGGGCGTGCGCCTGGCCGGTGTGGAAGCGATCGCCGCCGAAGGTTTCGAGCGCATCCACCGCACCAACCTGGTGGGCATGGGCGTGTTGCCGCTGGAGTTCCTGCCGGGCACCGACCGTCATACGTTGCAGATCGATGGCAGCGAAACCTATGACGTGGTCGGCGCACGCACCCCGCGTGCCACGCTGACCCTGGTGATCAACCGCAAGAATGGCGAACGTGTCGAAGTGCCGGTGACCTGCCGCCTCGACACCGCCGAAGAAGTGTCGATCTACGAAGCGGGTGGCGTGTTGCAGCGTTTTGCCCAGGACTTCCTGGAATCGGCGGCAACGGCCTGAGGGGGAACCATGGCACACGTAGCGCAAATCAAGATCCCCGCCACCTACATGCGTGGCGGCACCAGCAAAGGCGTGTTTTTCAGCCTCACGGACCTGCCCGAAGCGGCGCAGGTGCCGGGCGCTGCACGCGACGCCCTGCTGCTGCGGGTGATCGGCAGCCCCGACCCCTATGACAAGCAAATCGACGGCATGGGCGGCGCCACGTCGAGCACCAGCAAAACCGTGATCCTCGCCAAAAGCACCCGCGCCGAGCACGACGTGGATTACCTGTTCGGCCAGGTGTCCATCGACAAGCCGTTCGTGGATTGGAGCGGCAACTGCGGCAACCTGTCGGCGGCGGTCGGTTCGTTTGCCGTCAGCGCGGGGCTGGTCGACCCGGCCCGCGTGCCCCGCAACGGCGTGGCCGTGGTGCGTGTGTGGCAGGCCAATATCGGCAAGACCATCATTGCCCACGTGCCGATCACCGACGGCGCCGTGCAGGAAACCGGTGACTTCGAGCTGGATGGCGTGACCTTCCCGGCCGCCGAAGTGCAGTTGGAGTTCATGGACCCGGCGGCGGACGAAGAGGGCGGCGGCGGTTCGATGTTCCCCACCGGCAACCTGATCGACGACCTCGAGGTGCCGGGTGTCGGCACCTTCAAGGCGACGCTGATCAACGCCGGCATCCCGACGATCTTCATCAACGCCGAAGACCTCGGCTACACCGGCACCGAACTGCAAGGCGCGATCAACAGCGACCCGAAAGCCCTGGCGATGTTCGAAACCGTTCGCGCCTACGGCGCGCTGCGCATGGGCCTGATCAAACAACTGGATGAAGCGGCCCGGCGCCAGCACACACCGAAGATCGCATTTGTGGCCAAGCCTGCGGACTACGTGGCCTCGAGCGGCAAGGCGATCAAGGCCGGCGATGTGGATTTGCTGGTGCGTGCACTGTCCATGGGCAAGTTGCACCACGCGATGATGGGCACTGCGGCAGTGGCGATTGGCACGGCGGCAGCAATTTCCGGCACGCTGGTCAACCTCGCCGCGGGTGGCGTGGAGCGCAATGCGGTGCGCTTCGGGCATCCGTCGGGCACGTTGCGGGTGGGCGCCGAAGCCAGCCAGGTGGACGGTGAGTGGGTAGTGAAAAAAGCCATCATGAGCCGCAGTGCGCGGGTATTGATGGAAGGCTTCGTGCGCATCCCCGGCGACGCCTTCTAAGCCCAACACCAATCCCTAATGTGGGACAGGGCTCGTGTGGGAGCGGGCTTGCTCGCGAAGGCGCTGGGTCAATGAAGTCTGTATCGACTGAAACACCGCCATCGCGGGCAAGCCCGCTCCCACAGGGGGCTACCTACGTAGAGTTTCTATTCCAAGGCAGGCATTCAAGACCTGCTTTCAACAACCGTGAGCCCGAGGACTAACCCCAACCCTTTCTTGGAGCACTGCCATGAGCGCCAATGTCGACCAGAACAACCGCCCCGACTACGACCAGGTCCTGCAGGACATCGCCGACTACGTCCTCAACTACCGGATCGATTCCCAGGCCGCCCTGGACACCGCCCGCAACTGCCTGATGGACACCCTGGGGTGCGGCCTGCTGGCCCTGCGTTTTCCCGAGTGCACCAAGCACCTGGGGCCGATTGTCGAGGGCACGGTGGTGCCGTTCGGTGCACGGGTGCCGGGCACCTCGTTCCGCTTGGACCCGGTCAAGGCCGCGTGGGACATCGGCTGCATCGTGCGTTGGCTTGACTACAACGACACCTGGCTCGCTGCTGAATGGGGCCACCCTTCGGATAACCTCGGTGGCATCCTGGCCGTGGCCGATCACCTCTCACAAAAACGCGTGGCCAACGGCGATGCGCCGCTGACTGTGCGTGCGGTACTCGAAGCGATGATCATGGCCCATGAGATCCAGGGAGTGATTGCCCTGGAAAACTCGTTCAATCGTGTCGGCCTCGACCATGTGCTGTTAGTGAAAGTTGCCTCCACGGCGGTGACCGCCAAGCTGATGGGGGCCAGTCGCGAGCAGTTGCTTGCCGCGCTGTCCCACGCGTTTGTCGATGGGCAGGCGCTGCGCACCTATCGGCACGCGCCGAACGCGGGTTCGCGCAAGTCATGGGCGGCGGGGGATGCGTCGAGTCGCGGTGTGCGCCTGGCCGACATCGCCCTGCGTGGCGAGATGGGCATCCCCGGCGTCTTGAGCGCGCCGCAATGGGGTTTCTACGACGTGCTGTTCAGCCACACCAACAAGGACCTGGCCCTCAAGCCCGAAGACAAACGCGCATTCAGCCTGTCCCAGCCCTACGGCACTTACGTGATGGAAAACGTGCTGTTCAAGATCAGCTTCCCCGCCGAGTTCCACGCGCAAACCGCCTGCGAAGCCGCCGTGACCTTGCACCCGTTGGTCAAGGATCGCCTGCATGAAATCGAGCGCATCGTGATCACCACCCATGAATCGGCGATCCGCATCATCTCCAAGGTCGGCCAACTGGCCAACGCTGCCGACCGTGACCACTGCCTGCAATACATGACCGCCGTGCCGCTGGCGTTTGGCAATTTGGTGGCCGAGCAGTACGAAGATGAATTCCACGCCGCGCACCCGATCATCGACGCGTTGCGCGACAAGATGGTCATCGTCGAAGAGCCGCGCTACAGCCGCGAATACCTGGAAGCCGACAAACGCTCAATTGCCAACGCGGTGCAGGTGTTTTTCACGGACGGCTCCAGTACCGAGCAGGTGGCGGTGGAATACCCGATTGGTCATCGCCGTCGTCGGGTGGAGGGTATTGCATTGCTGGAAGACAAGTTCAAGGCCAACCTGGCCACGCGGTTTACCGCGCAGCGCAGCGGGGAGATTTTTGCGTTGTGCAAGGATCAGGCGAAGCTTGAGGCCACGCCGGTCAATCGCTTCATGGACCTGTTCGTAATCTGAAAACACCAGAGATTCAATGTCGAAGTGAGCTTGTGTGGGAGCGGGCTTGCTCGCGAAAGCGGAGTGTCAGTCGCTACCTGTGCTGGCTGAAACACCGCTTTCGCGAGCAAGCCCGCTCCCACATGTGGAACTGTGTTGGTCCTGACTAACTACATGCTGCCTTCGACGTCTTCCAGGCTGAATGTCTCAGTGTGGTCGTCGTAGGAGAAAATCTCCGCGTACCGCCCCCACGCCACCACGCTTTCCAGGGTCTTTTCCACGAAGGCTTCGGTCATCGAGTCTTCCAACTCCTGTTCGAAACGCACCCGTGGCGCGCGGTGCCCGCTGCGTTCGAGCAGTACCTGGTGAATGCGCGCGGCCAGCGGTACGTGCTGGATCAGGTGCTCGGCGAACAGGGTCTTGCGTTCCTGGGTGCCGTAGTCGGCAAACAGTTTGCCGGCGTCGGTGAGGGTGATGTCGGCGCCCTTGAGTTCGGCGAAGCCCAAATGCTCGAGCATCTCGGCCACCGGGAACAGGTCGTCGACTTCCAGCAAGCGCCGCTCGGCCACGTTGGGCAAGCCCGCGTGGCCGTTGTAGGGCTCGGCGGCCAGGGTTTCGATCAGGCCGGCCATCAGGTTGGTGGAGACTTCCGGCAGCAGGCTGCTCATCTTCAACTCCGGCTTGCCGGCGCTGGCATCGGCGCTGCGTCGGTCGGTCATCAGCGCGTAGATGTCATCGACCATTTGCCGGAACGTCGGGTCCAGGCGGTTGCGTGGGTGGGCAAACGGCACCTTGATCTCGGCGACCACCCGGCCGGGGTTGGAGGACAGCACCAGGATGCGGTCGCACATCAACACCGCTTCTTCGATGTTGTGGGTCACGATCAGGATCGATTTGATCGGTAATTGCTTGCCACTCCATAGCTCCAGCAAGTCGGTGCGCAGGGTTTCGGCGGTGAGCACGTCGAGGGCGGAGAAGGGTTCGTCCATCAGCAGCAGGGTCGGGTTGACCACCAGGCCACGGGCAAACCCGACGCGCTGGCGCATGCCACCGGACAATTCGCGGGGGTAGGCGTTTTCAAAACCGTCCAGGCCGATCAGGTCGATGGCGGCCAGGGCACGGCGGCGGGCTTCCTTGCGTTCGACCTGCAAGGCTTGCAGGCCGGCCTCGACGTTTTCCAGCACGGTCAGCCACGGGAACAGGGCAAAGGTCTGGAACACCATGGCCACGCCTTCGGCCGGGCCGGTCAGCGGTACGCCGTGGTAGCGCACGTCGCCCGACGACGGCTGGATCAGCCCGGCAATAATGCGCAGCAAGGTCGACTTGCCGGAACCGGAACGGCCGAGCATGCCGACGATCTCGCCTTCGTGCAGGCTCAGGTCCACGCCGCTGAGCACTTGCAGCTCGTCTTTGCCTTTGCCGAACACTCGGTTCACATTTTTCAGCGAGTAGATTTCCGGGGTGTCGGCAGTGTGTTCGGTATAGGTACTCATCTCGGCAAATTGCCCCTCAATTCAGACGCAGTTTGTTCTCAGCCATGGCGTACATCGGGCGCCAGACCGCACGGTTGAAGACCACCACAAAGATCGACATCACCACCACGCCCAGGGCGATTTTCGGGAAGTCGCCCGCCGCGGTGGTTTGTGCAATGTAGGCGCCAAGGCCGTGGGCGACCACATTGTCCTGGCCCCAGGACACATACTCGGAAACGATGCTGGCGTTCCATGCGCCACCCGATGCGGTAATCGCGCCGGTGACGTAGTACGGGAAAATGCCCGGCAGCATCACCTTGCGCCACCACAGCCAGCCGCGAATGCGGAAGTTGGCG
Source organism: Pseudomonas sp. RP-B7 (assembly GCF_059803535.1). Classification (NCBI taxonomy): domain Bacteria; kingdom Pseudomonadati; phylum Pseudomonadota; class Gammaproteobacteria; order Pseudomonadales; family Pseudomonadaceae; genus Pseudomonas; species Pseudomonas sp. RP-B7. The sequence continues at coordinate 8,809 of NZ_JAPFHC010000016.1, read as the reverse complement.
GCGGCTTCCTTGTAGTCATTGGGAAACGCGCTGGCACCGGCCACCACGTTGAACAGGATGTACCACTGGGTGCCCAGGACGATCAGCGGGCTGAGCCAGATGTCCGGGTTGAGGTGGTAGTGCAGGATCACAATGACGAATACCGGGAACAGCAGGTTCGCCGGAAACGCCGCGAGGAACTGCGCCACGGGCTGGATCTTTTGCGCCAGGCGCGGACGCAGGCCGATCATCACGCCCAGCGGTACCCAGATCAGCGAGGCAATCAGGATCAGGCCGGTCACTCGCAGCAGGGTTATCAAACCGAGTACGAAGACATGGCCGACCTCGGCGAAGGTCACTTCGGTGCCGACGTACTGCACGATGTGGTACAGCGCGTAGGCCGTGAGCAGGCCAATCAACCCGCCCCATACCCAATCGATCACCTTGGACGCTGCCGGCGATTCGCTCGGCAATGCCTTGAACGCGCCGCCGGCGAGCCTGAAGCGTTTGTTGCCGATGCGGCCGATGGCGCGGGTGATGGGGCGCAGGATGCGTTGGACCATGCGCGTGCGCTGGATCAGGTTCAGCACCCAGGATTGCGGCGCAGCGCCCTGGGAGGCGGTGGTTTCCATGCGGAACTTGTCGGCCCAGGCCACCAGTGGGCGGAACAGGAACTGGTCGTAGATCAGGATCACCGCGATCATCGCCAGGATCACATAGCCCACGGCATGCAGGTCTTTCTGGGCAATGGCCAAGGCCAGGTACGAACCGACGCCGGGCAGGGTGATGGTCTTGTCGCCGACGGTGATGGCTTCGGAGGCGACCACGAAAAACCAGCCGCCGGACATGCTCATCATCATGTTCCACACCAGCCCCGGCATGGCGAACGGCACGTCGAGCTTCCAGAAGCGTTGCCAGCCGGACAGCCGCAGGTTGGTGGACACTTCCACCAGGTCATGGGGCAGCATGCGCAGCGACTGGTAGAAGCTGAACGTCATGTTCCAGGCCTGGCTGGTGAAGATCGCGAAGATCGCCGCGAACTCTGCGCCCAGCACGCGGCCGGGAAACAGCAGCAGGAAGAAGGTCACGGTAAACGAGATGTAACCGAGCACCGGCACCGATTGCAGGATGTCGAGCACGGGCACCAGCAGTTTTTCGGCGCGCCGGCTTTTGGCGGCCAGGGTGCCGTAGAGCAGGGTGAAGATCAGCGCCGCGACCATCGCCGCGAGCATGCGCAGGGTGGTGCGCATCGCATATTCCGGCAGGTTGGCGGGGTCGAGGGAAATGACCTCGCTCTGCAGCGTCTCGATGGGGGCCCAGGTTTCCCGCGCAGTGATGGAAAAAAACAGCAGAAAGCCGATCACCAGCGGCAGGGCGACCAAATCCCAACGGTTGGGCAGCAAGCGCATGGTGGATGCTGGTATGTAGTGACGGAGCACTTTATTCATAGGCAGTCATTCCTGCAGCGTTCAGGTTCAGGGGAGCGGTGGGGTGAGCTTGGCTTCTGTTCGAAAGACCCCGCGAGAAGGGGCGGGCGCTCTTTCTCCGAGAGTCAGGTGGCAGTGCATCAGGACGATGACCTGCTGGCGAGATTCTACGTTTCTGAATGTTACAAGGCGGATAAATTTCCTGTCAGTTCGCTGTACGAAAAGCGGCCGGGGGGTTGGCTCCCCAGCTGCGTGGCCATTACTCGAAGCGCAGGATCACCCGCCGGTTGTGTTTGCTCTTCTTCTCGATCTTCTCGCAGAACACCCGGCCGATTTCCTCGGTGTTGATCACATGGGTGCCGCCGCAGGGCTGGATGTCGATGCCGGCGATTTCAATGATGCGCACCGAGCCCTGGATCACTGGCGGCGCGACCGCCTGGGTGCGGGTGATCTGCAGCAGGGTGGCGTATTCCGAGGCGGGCATCGCCAGGGCCTTTACCGTGTGGGCCTGTTCGATCAGCGCATTGAGGTCGCGGGTGAGGCTGTCTTTGTCGAGGGTCATTTCCGGCAGGTCGAAGTCCAGGCGGCCTTTGTCGGCGCTGATGCTGCAGCCGGTCACGGGGGCATCGATCAGTGAGCACAACAGGTGCAGGCAGGTGTGCATCTTCATGTGCTGGTAGCGTCGCTCCCAATCGAGGCCGGCGTCGACTTGCACACCGGCGGTCAATTGTTCGGGGCAGTGTTCCACCTGGTGCCAGATGATCGAACGCAGCACCGGGTCGCGTACCGTACCGACCACCTCGACCCGCGTGCCATCCGCCAGGGTTAAGTGGCCGGTGTCGCCCGGTTGCCCGCCGCCGGTGGGGTAGAACAACGTGTGTTCCAGGGCAATGCCGTGTTCGCTGACGGCAATCACCCGGGCGCTGAATGCGTTCTGGTAGGGCGCGCTGTCAAACAGCGCCAGGGTTTCCATGGTGTGCACGGACATATTCAACCTCGGACGATCAGTGGGCTGGCTTGCAATAAATGACGCACCATTGCGCTCAAGCCAGGGGGGGAGAGCAGGGTGATTTCAAACTCCGGGCCGCAGACCTTGAGGTTCAGCGGCAGGCGCGGCAGGTAGCCGTCCGAGTCGATGCGGTGCAGGCGGAACTGCAGGTGATGGCGTTCTTTCACCGTGGGTTCGAGCAACAACCCCTGCAAGGGGTGAAAGTCGGCGTCCAGCACGGTGACCTTGTGGTTGGCATTGATCTCGCCGACCACGTGCAGGCGCTCGTCGAGGGCGAAGGCCCCGAGGTAGTTGCTATGGTCCGACTCGTCGTTTTTTTGCAATTGCACCTGGTTCACCACCTTGACCTTGGTGCCCGCCGGCACGTCCTGGGTGATCACGCAGGAGGGGCTGATGAACACGTCGTCGCCGATCAGCACATAACCCAGCACGCGCGCGCCGGAGCCGATCTCGACGTTGTTGCCCAGGCGCGGGTGGCGCTTGCCGTCCGGGTTGTTGGCAATGCCACGGGCACCGAGGGTCACGCCGCAGAGGATGTAGCAGTCGTTGCCGATCTCGCAGGTCTCGCCGATCACGGTGCCGTAGCCATGGTCGAGCACAAAGCGCCGGCCGATGCGCGCGGCCGGGTGGATCTCGGCGCCGGAGAGGATCTTGCCCTGGTTGCTGAGCTTGAGGGCAATGCGTGAAAACACGCCGTTGGTCTGGTCCGGGAAATTCCACACCAGGTGCGCCAGGCGATAGAACAGCACAGCCTTGAACGAGGCGTAGGACTCCAGGATCAGTTCGCCGCGCCCGCGCGACGCCGGGTCACGGTAGGCGTAGGCGATCAGGTCTTCGGCCACGGCCTGGGCGGCGTTCTGCACCAAGGGCGCCAGGTGTGGTTCCAGCTGCTTCATCTGCGTTGGCGTAAGGGTCTTGATGAGGTGGGTGAGCAACTCATCGTGCAGCTGTTGCATGTCAATAAAGCCCCCCATGGAGGCACCCCCACATTCTGGATGGTTGGGAAACCGTTTATTCGAAACTGGGCAGGTAGCTGTCGGCATTGTCGTAGACCATGGTCAGTACCACCGTTTCGGTGGGCAGTTCCGGGGCGAGCCTGGCGATGGCGACCATATTGGCCGCCGAGGACAGGCCCAGGCTGATGGCGTCCGTGCGCATGATGCGTTTCATCATGTCGATGCACTCCTGGCGCGACACCTTGAGCATGCCGTCCAGTACGTCGAGGTTGAGAATGCTCGGAATCAGGCCAATTGACAGGCCCTGGATATGGTGCGGCGCGTGCTGGTTTTTCAGCAGGTCGCATTCTTCCGGCTCCACGCCCATCACCCGCAGCTGCGGCCATGTGGCCTTGAGGGTTTCGCCGATGCCAGTGATATGGCCGCCGGTGCCGATGCCGCTGACGAAGTAGTCCACGCGCAGATCACCGAAGGCACGCAGGATCTCCGGCGCGGTGGTCTCGCGGTGGGTTTGCGGATTGGCACCATTGCGCTGCTGGTTGAGCATCACGTAGCTGGGGTTTTCCAGCTGCATTTCCAGGCACTTTTCGCCATGGGAGTTGTTGCCCAGGCGGCTGTCCGACAGCACCACCTTGGCCCCGTAGAGGCGCAGCAACTTCTGTTTTTCCGGGCTGTAGTTATCGGGGATCACCAGCACCACTTTGTAGCCCAGCACATTGCCGGCCATTACCAGGCCAATGCCGGTGTTGCCGCCACTGGGCTCGATGATGGTTTGCCCGGCGTTGCGGATCAGCACGCCACGCCGTTCGGCGTCGAGGATCATGCCCAGGGCGATGCGCGCCTTGTGGCTGCCGCCGGGGTTGAGGGATTCGAGCTTGGCATAGACCTCGATGCCGAGGTCTTCGGAAAACTGCGCCAGACGCACGATGGGCGTGTGGCCGATCACGTCGAGGATGGAGTCATGCAGCATCAGTCGATCCCCGGCTCAATACAGCGGCATGTCGGGTTCGACGTCGCGCACCCAGTGTTTCATCCCGCCCTGCAAGACCTTGGTGTTGGCGAAACCGGCCGCCAGCAGGGTCGTGGCAGCTTGTTCGGCGCGGGTGCCGGCGTAGCAGATCAGGTAGTGGGTATTGTCGCGGCTGAGGCTGTCGAGTTGCCTGTCCAGTTCGGCCAGGGGAATGTGCACCACGCCTGGTAGTTTGCACACTTCCAGTTCGCTGGCGTCACGCACGTCCAGCAGCACATCGGCGCTGTGGTGGTGTTCGAGCAGTTGCTTGAGGACGCGGGGCTTGATGTAGCGTTCTGCGGCCAGCGACGGCTGGCTTGGCACGGCGTCGGCGCAGACCGCTGGCGCCTGGGTCTGGCTGTGGCGCAGGTCCGAGCAGCACGGGCAGTCGGCGCGGCGCTTGAAGCGGATCTCGCTGAACTTCATCGCCAGCGCATCGAAGCGCATCAGGCGGCCGGACAAGGGTTCGCCGATGCCGATCAGCAATTTGATCGCTTCGGTGGCCTGGATCATCCCGACCACGCCGGGCAGCACGCCGATGACCCCGCCGGCGCTGCAATTGGGCGCCAGTTCGGCGGGCGGAGCCTGGGGGAACAGGCAGCGGTAGCACGGCCCACCTTTATAGTTGAGCACGCTGATCTGCCCGTCGAAGCGGTAGATGGCGCCGTACACCAGGGGTTTGCCAAGCTGGACGCAGGCGTCATTGACCAGGTAGCGGGTGTCGAAATTGTCAGTGCCGTCGATCACCAGATCGTAGGCGCCCACCAGCTCCAGGGCGTTGTCGGCATTCAGGGCGGTGTCGTGGGCATTGATCTGGATGTGGCGGTTGAGGTCTTGCAGGCGCTGCTTGGCGGACTCGACCTTGGGCAGGCCCAACGTGCTGTTGCCGTGGACGATCTGGCGTTGCAGATTGCTGCTTTCCACCACGTCGAAATCCACCAGCCCCAGGGTGCCAATGCCGGCTGCCGCCAGGTACAGGCTGATGGGCGAGCCCAGGCCGCCGGTGCCGATGATCAGCACCTTGGCTTTCTTGAGGTTCAACTGGCCTTCGCGACCGACGCCGGGCAGGGTGATGTGGCGCACATAGCGCTGCACTTCTTCATTGCTCAGCGTGTCGACATCGATGCCGCCAGAAGTGGCGAGCAGCACTTCGATCCTGGCCTTTTCCGGGAGGCGATCATCGGCGCCCACCAGTTCTTCCTCGGCGGTAAACAGGAAGTGCTCCTTGAGCTGGTTGTTCTTCTCGTGGAACAGGTGCGGGCGCAGTTGCGGGTGATTGATGCAGAGGTTTTCAATGACTTCGCGCAATGTCGATCCGGTGCCTTCAAGGGTCGATTCCGGCAGCTTGGCTACGCGAACCAGAATGTCGGGGAAAGAGACAGCGTTCATGGACAACTCCGTGTGCAGGTCGTTGAAAGGGTTGAGGGCGAAATGCTTGCCATCCCAGGCAAACAGCTTTGAGCCCAGGGCGTGGCCCTGGCGAACGTCGACCACCAGATAACTCACAGGGAAGATCGGTTCGCCCATGAACAGCGCCTTGTCCTGGTCTTCGTCACTGAAGTAGGCGCCTACGTCGGGGTGGGAGTGATAGATCACTACCACCGGGTTGTTGCCGCGAGACGCCTTGTTCATCAGTAGGGTGTCGGCCACCGAGAAGGTGTAGCCGTTGGCGGCGGTGCGCGGGTATATCTGGGGGTTCTTGCGGTGCAGCTCGTTCTGGATATTGCTGCCCAGGTGCACACTGCCGTCGGCGAAGACGAAGCCACAGCATTCCTCGGGATAGCTAGAGCTGGCGTGGGCGTAGATCTGTTCCAGGGCTTTTGGGCGGAGGACGTCCATGTTTCTCTCGCGTGGTTGATGTTGATGGGGCCGCAAGCTCAATTTTTCTTGGCCAGGAGTTTTTCAATCGGCAACTTGGTGATCGCAAAGCCGGCCAGCAGGATGGCCGAGTACAGCATCAGGTCGCGGGAAATCGCCATGCCTTCGTACCAGGCGCCGATGATCACCGCGAACACCGGAAAGATGATGAACACGAACGACAGGATGATCGGGCTCAAGCGCTTGAGCAGCATGAAGTACACGATGAACCCGCCGACCGAGGCCACCAGCCCCAGGTAGAACAACGCGCTCCAGGAGCGCAGGGTGATGGCCTCGAAGGTCGGCGTTTCAAACCACAGGCCCGCCACGAACAGCATCAGCCCGGCAATGCCGATGGGCAGGGTGTTGTAAGTGATCACGCTGATGGCGCTGCCTTTTTGCTTGGTAATGACGTAGCACAAGGCGTGCATGATCGCGGCGCTCAGAATGGCCAGTACCCCGAGAAACTCGGCGTGGTCCAGGTGCAGGCCCTGGCTCTTGATGATCATGTAGAGGCTGCCGAAACCGATGCCGATGCCGACCACCTGGGAGAAGTAGATGCGCTCGCGCAGGAACAGCGCGGAGAAAATCAGGATGAACACCGGCATGCAACTGAACAGCAGGGCGGTAAGCCCGGACGAGACATGCATCTCGCCGTAGTTGAGCAGGTAATAAGGAACGCTGAAGTAGGAAAGCGTCACGAACACGAAGAACCAGCGGCTTTCCCGGGGAAACAGGATCGGCTCCCGGCGCACCATGGCAAAACACAGGAACAGCGGGAAGGCGATCAGGAAGCGCAGGCCGGCGGACGTCAGCGGCGGCACGCTCTCCACGGCGATCTTGATGCCCAGCCAGGTGGTGCCCCAGCTCAGGCACACGATCAGGAACATCACGCTGGTGACCAGGCCGGCCAGCCATTGTTTCTGGGATTTGGTTTTTTCAGTGTTTTCGAGAACGGCGGACATTGGCATCGTTTATTACTTCCATGAGCCGGAATTGAACTCTATATTGACTGTGTATTGAGTTGTTTCATCCGGTGATTGAACCCGTAAAAGCACACTATTAGGGCGAAAGATGGCTGTCAAAACAAATATTGACATGGTGTCAATTATGCGTGAGGGGTTGTCCAGCGGTCAGGGCGTGAAGTACAAGCGCCTGTCCGATGTCATGGAACGGGGCATCCTTGAAGGGCTGATTGAACCAGGACGAAAGCTACCGCCTCATCGGGTGCTTTCCGACAATCTGGGGGTGACCATCGGCACCATCAGCCGGGCCTACGGCGAGTTGGAACGCCTGGGGTTGGTGGTGGCGCGGGTGGGGGACGGAACTTTCGTGCGCAAGCGTGGGATGGAGCGCCAGCGCGATGAAGGCTTTCGCAACTTCAGCGAGGAGCCGCGCCAGTACTTCGACATGAGCCGCAACATGCATATTCCAGGGCAGGAAACGGCCTTCCTGGCCCAGAGCCTGCAAACCCTGGCGACCAACGCCAAGTTCCTCCAGGACATCAGTGCCTACACGCCCGACGCCGGGCTGCCGCGTTATCGCGAGGCGGGTGCGCAATGGCTGGTACAACGCGATTTTCATCCGATTCCCGAGCAGGTCATCTGCGTCAACGGCGGCCAGCACGGTTTGCTCTGCGCCATGATGGCGTTGCTGCGCGCCGGCGATACGGTGGTCACCGAGCAACTGACCTATCCAGGGTTGATCACGGCGGCGCGCATGTTGGGTGTGCGTCTGATCGGCCTGGAGATGGATGAGGAAGGCGTGCTACCGGGGGCGTTGGATGAAGTCTGTCGTAACCACCGGGTTTCGGCGTTGTATTGCACGCCGACCATTCAGAACCCGACCACTGCAGTACTTTCGATTCCGCGCCGCGAAGCCTTGGCCCGGGTCTGTCGGGAACACAATCTACTGATTCTTGAAGATGAAGCCCACGGCGTGCTGGTGGAGGATCGTCCACCGCCCCTCAGCTATTTCGCGCCTGAGCGTACGATTTTGATCAGCAGCTTGAGCAAGGCAGTGTCTGCCGGGTTGCGCGTGGGCTATGTGCATGCACCACCGGCCTTGGTCAGCCGCATCTCGGCGGCGCTGCGCTCGACCTGCTGGATGGCCACGCCGGTGACGCTGGAACTGGCGACACAGTGGATCGAAAACGGCACCGCCGAATACCTGCTGCGCCAGCAGATCAATGAGATCAGTCGCCGCAAAGCCTTGGTGCAAGGGTTGTTGGCCGGTCTTGAATACCGCACGCACCTCAACAGCCCGCACTTCTGGATTGAAGTCCCGGAGCCGTGGCGCGCATCGGAAATCGAAGCCGAGCTCAAACAGAACAATTACCTGATCGCCACCGCCGAGGCGTTTGCCGTGGGGCAGACGGCGGTGCCGCAGTTTATTCGGGCGAGTATCTGCAATACGTCGGGGGATGATCAGTTGCTGTTGGCCGGGTTTGATGCGCTGGCGACCGCGCTGGGGCAGGGCGGCGGACGATTTCAATTGTAGTGAGCGGGCTTGCCCCGGTACAAACCGGGGACATCGTTTACATATCTAACCGGGGACATGGTTTACAGGTTAA